>JALSKP010000688.1 GCA_026988815.1 Myxococcales bacterium
ATCGCAATCGTCCAAGGAGACGGATAAGTCTTCTGGGATAAGGTCGGGAGCTGCTTCAGGGTCAAGCGAGGTCTGAGCGTTGAGACGATAGGTATTGTGGTCAACCCAGCTGATCGCCTCGTTTCTCGGAATCGCGCCTGCCTCGGTAACGTTATTGATGTGGTAGGTGTGTTGGTTCCAAATTCGTCGGGTCGAAATCCAGTTGTCGTTCACGTCACCAAAGACACGAATACCACTGAATCCTTTCTGACAGGCTGGAAGTTTATCGCCACACTCAAAGTCATTTGATCCAACGATAATTTCGGCGGCGCCGTCGTTATCAACATCGACGATGATGGGATACTCAAGTGCGGTGAAAGAGGTGTTGGGTTCTTCGAAAAGAATGTTTCCCGTTGCTCCATCGTAAACGCGAAGGAAGAGTTCGTCGTTGTAGACCACCTCGGCTTTGCCGTCGCCTTCGAAATCGAAGACGCTGGAACCGGTCATACTTGAAGACGCATCTTTGGTCGGTGAAGACCAGAGTTTGGTTTCAGCGAAAGTCGGTGTAGGTCGGTTCAAGTTGATTTTTAGAGCAACGTATTGATCTTTTGAAGCGACGCCGATTTCTGGTTTTCCGTCTCCATCAAAGTCAGCCACGGTCGGTGGACCAACTCGTCCGGCTTTGTTTCCTTGACTATTTTCGATGGTGACCGGACCCCAAACAAGTGCGCCCGTATTTCCATCGTGAATTCTCACGGTACCGTTTGCAGAAACCACAACTTCGGGAGATCCATCAAGGTCAAAGTCGCCGATAGCAGGAAATCCGTCAGGCAGGCTGGTGGCGGCTTCCCAAAGAATGGATCCGTCTGAATTGTAGGCCGTTCGACCGGTAACCACGTGTTGGCGGCTATTGCCGTCGTTGGTGAGGTCGGCAACCAGGCTTAGTGTTCCTGTATAAATTTTTCGGCTAGCATCACCGTTCGGCCAGTTGATACCTTGACCGGGCTCACCGACTTGCGGTGTTTTGGTCCCGTCCCAAACAAGGGTTCCGTTATGATCGAAAACCAAAGCGCCGATGATGATTTCTACGTCGCCATCGTTATCGATGTCAGCCAAAGAAGGTCCGCCCCACCAGTAGTTAAATTGGTGCGGTTGGGCTTTGTTGTCGACTTCATAACTTGAGGTCCAAAGAACGGTGCCGTCATGGTTGATGACAACAAGTCCCCCAGATGCGGTTGCGTCGTCCCAAAGGCCAGTCACGATTTCAACCTGACCATCGCCGTCGATATCGCCAACAGCGATACTTCCGGCAGGTTGTACGCCGCCAGTATTGCTTAGTCCGAGCTCGTTATTTCCGACGTGCCAAAGCGCGCCACTTCCGTCTCCGGAAACCGCACGCATGACGCCGTAACGAAGTTCGTCCCAATCGCCTTGTCTGTTATTGGTTTGGAAACTTACATAGATGACGTCTGGAATATCGAGTTCGTTGATGACACCGTCAGCGTTATCATCGGTGAGGTTGGCAACCACTGGCGTCATCATAACTTGGTCACGATCCGGGTATGGGTCGTTGTTTCCAACAGAGATGCTCCATTCGATTTGAGGGACAAACTGGCCCACAGGAGCGCGAAAAACACAGGCTGGATCGTTGGGACGATTGGTTCGTCGCGTCGTATCTGGATCGCAGAGATCGCCTTGACCGTCTTGATCAATATCGGCCTGATCGGGGTTGGGAACATCGGGACAATTGTCACCCGCGTTTGGAATACCGTCGTCGTCTCTATCGTCGTCACAAACATCGCCTATGCCGTCATTATCGAGATCGGCTTGATTAGGGTTGGAGATGTCGGGGCAGTTATCTTCATCATCGGGAATACCGTCGCCATCGCGATCGGGTGGATTTCCGTTATTGGTTCCGTTGTTATTCCCGTTGTTGTTCGAGCCATTGTTACGACCATTGTTGCCGTTATTATTGCTATCACAGGCATCTCCTTTGCCATCATTATCGGTATCGGCTTGGTCTGGGTTGGGAATATAGATACAATTATCGGTGCCATCGGGAATGTGGTCACCATCGGAATCGGCCGTACACAGATCGTTAATACACGAAAGACCTTCGTTACATCCGTCTTGCCCTTTAATATCTGCTCCGCCAGAAGGCGCGCTACCGAGGCCGCCGGATAACATAATGTTACCGATCGAGCAGTTACCGCCCTCGTCAATTCCCTCGATCGCGGTGTCTGCGCAACCCGCTGCAATGAGGGCGGAGGCAATCAGTATGGATAAATAAAGTGTTCTTTTCATTTTAGGCTCTCCTGATGGAAATTAATTATTTTCGACCTCGCCTGGTGTTGCACTTTTCTTACTTTAAATCAAGGGTTTCGCCATCTTATTCAATCCTATTAATCTCGCAAATTACAAAATTTGATTCGATCGATTTTCATCCCCTTTTTTCATTATTTTTAACGATAGTGTTCGTCAATAAAAGGGGAGTCTAAACCTTGAGGGTTAAGAAAATTGAAAAGGGAAAATGATTCGGAAAGAAAACGCTAACGTTTTTACTGGCGATTAATATTGCTCATTACTGAGGGCAGTGCGGTCGAAAAATAGGTACCAGGGGTGAGTGAGTCTACGATTTCTTTTTCGAAGATAAAGTCGAAAATGGCCTCTTTAGAATCGGGTCCGCCGCTCCAATTTTGAATACGTTCATGGCTTTTATCTGGGCGACTCCAGATACCCATTTTAGGCAGGTAGGTATAGGCAATAAGATACGGCGAGACCTCGCCGGGTAGAAGACAACCAACATCGTTTAGGACACGGATCGTCGTGCTAATTTCTTCTTGTAAGGGAATTTGGTCTTTCCCACCGAGATATTTTAATCGGATGCGGGTTTTGATGAGTCCACTGGTGGAATCGCAACGGAAATGGGCAACGAAGGCTTTTTTCGTTCTTTTTGGTGTGTAGAGGATTGTTAGAATCGCCTTTGCTTGTTTTGCGTTGATCGCTTTAATATCTTTGGTCGCCTCGTCGAGGGCGATGCCGCGTTGTTTTGGATTCAGATCTTCAGCGCGTTCGGGGCGGTTAAGGGCAACCATGATTTGATCAAAATGTCTTTCTTGCATTAAGCGCCCCATGTTTTGTCGATACTGTCCCGACGTGAGTTCTTCCACTGATTCGACGGTGACCTCAAAAGTTTTTCGATAGTCGACCTGTTTTGCTAGTCTTTCGGCGACTTTGACAGGAATATGATGACCTTCGCTTTCCCACATATGACAAAAGCCGGTTCGTAGGCCGCGTTCGATGTAGTCCGTGAAGCTGGTTCCGAGTGACCGTACGAATCCATCGTTATCCCAATTCCAAAAACGATCTTCGCAAAGCAAGGTGCCCGCCGCATCAGTGGCTCCCTCAAAAAAAAGTACTTTGCTATCCGGTTTAAAACCTGCGCTTTCGTCGAAGAAGTATTCGCCGCATTGTTTCACGCTCTGGTAGGGCATACCCGGATAGTGGGAGCGAGGATCAACGACATTGCGTCCATCGTCGCTTAACCCGATAAAAAGGCATCCATGCCAGTTATCCTCGTCTACGAAACGCCAACTAAAGACAAATCCATTAAGTTCTTTATAAAACTGCAACATAAAACTGCAACATATCGGCAGGAAGAGCGTTCTTCCACCGTCCGACGGGACCGGACCAGAAGGATTGATGTTCTACAATTACATCGCTACGGCGGGCGAGTTGGCCCATTGCGACGAGAGTACGTTGGGCGAGGGTAAGTTGGGCGAGGGTAAGTTTTGTCATGTTATTATTCCAAAGTTTGGCATTAAGATACTAAAATCGGGTGAAAATAAAATGTTTTTTCATCTTTTATATTGATATTTTTCGGCCCATAAAATGACAGCATCCTCGAGAATTTTCCAACGAAAAGCTTCCCTGGATCTACTAGCAAAATCGAAATGAAACTGTTATGAACGCGTGCTTTCGTCGTACTTATCGGAGTCAACATTGACCGAGCCCAAATCCCCCCCTGTAGCCATTATTGGAGTTGGAACTTTATTTCCCGGATCCCAGGATGCACATGGATTTTGGCGAGATATTTTGGACGGCAAAGATTTGATAAGCGATGTGCCCGAAGACCGCTGGTTGATCGACGATTTTTACGACGAAGACAAATCAGCGCCGGATAAAACCTATGGGAAACGGGGGGGATTTCTTGATGGCATCGATTTCGATCCGATGGCCTTTGGTATACCTCCTAATGTGATTGAGGCGACCGATACGTCTCAACTTTTGGCTCTCATCGTTGCTCAACAAGTACTGCAAGACGCGTGGGGAAACCAATTTCAGGATGTCGATAAATCTCGAATGAGTGTCGTTCTCGGAGTTGCGGCCGGTCAGGAATTGATGAACGAGATGGCCAACCGTCTCCAACGCCCCATTTGGGTGAAATCTCTTCGCGAATTAGGATATAGCGAAGAGGAAGTTCAAGAAGCAGCAGATCGTATTTCTGCGCATTATACGCCTTGGCAAGAAAATACTTTTCCGGGCTTATTGGGGAACGTTGTTGCCGGTAGAATCGCCAATCGTTTTGATTTTGGAGGGACAAATTGCGTGACAGATGCTGCGTGTGCCTCCTCCTTGTCGGCGATCTCTTTGGGCCTTAACGAATTGTATCTGGGCCATTCTGATGTAGTTATTGCCGGCGGCGTGGATACTTTTAACGACATTTTTATGTACATGTGTTTTTCAAAAACACCGGCCTTAAGCCCCAGCGGCGATTGTCGTCCTTTTTCCAAAGCGGCAGACGGTACAATTCTCGGCGAGGGCCTAGCGATGTTCGCGCTCAAGTTGTTGAAGAATGCTGAGCGTGACGGCGATCAAATCTATGGCGTGATTCGAGGTAGTGGATCCTCTTCTGACGGAAAGGGTAAAGCGATTTATGCGCCCGATGCGGAGGGGCAATGCAAGGCGATTTTACGGGCCTATTCACGTGCA
Source organism: Myxococcales bacterium (assembly GCA_026988815.1). GTDB lineage: Bacteria > Myxococcota_A > Bradymonadia > Bradymonadales > Bradymonadaceae > CALJNB01. The sequence goes on from JALSKP010000688.1 coordinate 4,972, forward strand.
GGTTATGAACCTGAAAGCGTCGATCTCATCGAAGCGCACGGGACAGGAACCAAAGCCGGTGATGCCGCAGAATTTGGTGGACTTTCAAAGGCGTTTTCCTCGGCCGGTAAAAACCAAATCGCGCTCGGTTCTGTAAAATCGCAAATTGGGCACACAAAATCGACGGCGGGAGCAGCGGGTCTTTTTAAGGTTCTCATGGCCTTGCACCATCGCGTTCTTCCTCCGACTTTAAAGGTTGAAGAACCGAGCGAGAAGCTGGGCATTAAAGATTCCCCATTTTACATCAACACGCAGAGTCGACCTTGGATCAATACCCACGACCATCCTCGTCGCGCTGGTGTTTCTGCCTTTGGTTTTGGCGGTAGTAATTTCCATCTAACGGTTGAAGAATACATTGGTGAAAACCCAGCCGCGTATACGAGGCGAGACACGAGCGAATTGTTTTTGTTTTCTGCCTCGTCTTTGCAATCTCTATCTGTTCAGCTTGAGCAAAGTTGGGGCATTGACTTCGCGGTAGAAGGCAAAAAATCCAGAGAAGCTTTTTCTGGAAAAGCAGCGTTCCGAGCGGGTGTCGTTGCAAGTTCTTTCAAGGACTTGAAGAAGAAAATGCATCAACTTTTGGCGGAACTTCCTTCATCAGAAGGTAAATCTGAATACGAATATAAAACACCCAATGGCATCTTTTTCCGCGTAGGTGGAGCGCCTCCAGAAAAGAAAAATATTGCCTTTCTCTTTCCTGGCCAGGGCAGTCAATCGGTTAATATGGGACGCAATTGGCTGACCTCCTTTCCTCAAATGAACGATTTTTTCTCTCCCTCCTTGGTTGCGAGAAAAATGGATGACGTGCGTTTAATCGACATTGTTTATCCTCAGCCAAGATTCAACGAAGAGGCCCAACGCAACGACGAGGCAACCATTCGGTCAACCCAATGGGCCCAACCTGCGCTCGGTTTGGTGTCCATGGCGTTCGAAAATCTTATCACTGCCTTGGGCATTCAAGCTGGCCGTTTTGGCGGCCATAGCTACGGCGAGCTGACGGCCTTATGGGCAGCAGGTAGTTTGTCCGACTCAGATTTGTTGGCGCTTTCGCGAAAGCGCGGCATACTTATGAACGAGGCTGCAAAAAACGATGGTGCGATGACGGCGCTGAGTTGCGATATCGATAAGGTGAATGCTTTAGTAAAAACGCATAAGGTTGTTGTCGCGAATCATAACGCAAAAAATCAAGTTGTGGTTTCCGGTCCGACCCCAGATATCGAGGCCTTTGAAGCCACCTTAAATGACGCCGGAGTTGGTTTTAAACGTCTTAATGTTGCCACAGCTTTTCATTCTTGCGTGGTTGAAGAAGCGGTAGAACCCTTTACTACTTTTGCCTCTTCGATTAAATTCAAGAAGGCCAGAGGCGAGGTTTATTCGAACGTTTTGGCGGCACCCTATGGTCGTAAAAATAAAGCAAAATTACTTGGCGAGCAGATCATTTCTCCAGTGCGCTGGGTGGAGATGATAGAAAAAATGGTGGAAGATGGCACCACCTTATTTATCGAATGTGGTCCCAAGACGGTGCTCACCAAACTCACCCAACGGATCGTTGGAAAGAATGCAGTTGTTGTTGGTTTAGATCACAAGAGAAAACATCCATGGATGAATCTCTGGATGGCGCTCGCCGAATTTTCAACCCTTGGTCTGGACGTTGATTTTACGCTCCTGAATACTTTTGAAACCACGCCCGTGCGTCCAAAGTCTAAGATGCAAGTCAGTCTGACTGGCGCCAATCATAATAAACCTTATCCTCCCAAAGGCGGAAGCGCGGCGCTTCCCAAACCTAATGTGAAAAAGAAAGAGAAGAAAATAGTGTCAAATGATACCCCCAAAAAGCCAGAAGGCATCGTCCATCCACAGCCTGACGCCCAACCTGCGGCTCAAGCAGCTACGATTCCCTATTGGATTCTTGCATTTCAAGAGAGTCAGCGGCAGATGGCGCAAGCCCACGCCGCCTACCAGCAATCGATGGCGCAGGCTCATACCGCATTTTTGAACGTCCTCGCCCAATCTCAGGCTAGTATGGCGGCGATGGCAGGTCAGCAAAACGCGCCTTTTATGCAGCAGCCTCCGATGCAACAGCCCATGAATGTACAGAACCCTTTCGCAAACCTTCAGGCTTTTGCGCCCCCCGCGCCTGCGTTTGTTCACGCACCTCCCGCTCCGGTGTTCGCAAATCCGGCTCCGGCCTACACGAATGGGCACGCGAATGGACAGGTTAATGGGTACACGAATGGACAAAGTAAGGGGTACTCGAATGGACAAACCAATGGGTACGCAAATGGACTTCCGGGACAAAGTAGTCCTGTTGTAAGTCCGACTCCGATAGTAAACTTGACGCCTTCTTCGCTGCCTACGAGTGCATCGATTGAATCTCTTTTACTCGCCGTGATTGCGGACAAAACCGGCTATCCTGTTGAGACATTAAGTAAGGAGATGCACCTGGAATCGGACCTAGGAATCGACTCGATTAAACGTGTGGAGATCCTCTCGGCAATCACCGAAGAGGCGCAGGGTTTAGAAGATGTGGATCCCGCTGAGATGTCAGATATTTCAACGATCGGTGGCATCCTGGCGTTTTTAGAAGGCGATTCTACCGATTCTTCAACAGCGCCGCAGCCGAGCGCCTTGTCTTTTGAAGATACACTTCTAGAAGTGGTCGCCGAAAAAACCGGTTACCCGGCTGATATGCTAAACTTGGATATGAAACTCGAAACAGATTTGGGAATCGACTCCATTAAACGGGTTGAGATATTGTCAGCGGTATCGGAAAAACTTCCTTCGGTGGGAGATTTAGATGGAAGCGAAATGGCCGACCTTTCCACACTTGGCGAAATCGTCAATCACGTTCAGGATCTCGGAAAAAAGTAAATACGCCAACGACATCGCTTTCCCTGAGTCAGGAAAAGAAGGACAGGTCGTTGGCGAAAAAGCCCCTTCAACGACGTGTTCCTCGGTGTCTTGAAAAACCTCTGGATAAGAAAAGGAATGCGCTTTTTGAACCTGGCGATACCGTCTTTATTTCAGAAGATGGAGAAGGTTTAGCGGTGTCTTTACGCCAACGTTTTCTCGACCACCAGATTGAGGCTACGGTGATTTCATCACCGGAGGAACTACCAAATCGGTGTCAAGGATTTATTTTCCTCAGCTCTTTGCGCGATTTTTCAAATATTATTGAAGCGAGCGAGATGAACCGACTTGCCTTTAGGTACACTCAAAAAGTTGCCGCCCATTTTTCGAATCCGAAAAACAAAGGCGCGCTCATTTTAGTGCAGGATACAGGTGGTTCATTTGGATTCGATTTTTCATGTGATCCTCTAAAAGCGCCCATCGGTGGTCTTGCGGGTTTAGCAAAAACGGCAGCCCAGGAATGGGAGCATGAGAAGGGTGCGATTCGCAGTATTGATTTGGACGCTGGTTATCGAAATTCTGGCGAACTGGCCGATATACTTTTCGACGAGATTCAATACGGGCAAGCCTTAGAAGTTGGACTACCCGAAGGGCGTAGGGTGGTTATCCAATGTCCTGAAATAGACAACGATCCGAAAGACTATTTCCCACGCGTGGACGCCAATTCAGTCATCATTGCGTCCGGCGGAGCGCGCGGCGTCACCGCGGCGTGTTTACTCGAACTTGCAAAGGATACAAAGGCCTCCTTTGCTTTACTTGGACGTTCGCCTCTTGTTGAAGAGGGCGCTCATCTTCGGCCGTGCAAAACAGACGCCGAACTAAAGAAAGCCATTCTGGAATTTTCAAAACAACAGGGCAGCACGATTTCCCTAAAAGATCTCGGTGCGCGATCGAAGTCGATTTTGAGAAGCCGCGAAATTCGATCGACCTTGCGTGCATTTGAAAAACTAAACAGTAAGGCTGCTTACTATGTTTGCGACGTATGCGATGTAGAACAATTATTCCTGACCTGTGATGAAGTTCGTCAAGAACTCGGCGCCATCACGGCCCTTGTTCACGGTGCGGGCGTACTCGCCGATAAAGTGATTAAAGACAAAAGTATAGATGATTTTGATTGGGTGTATAAAACCAAAGTCGTAGGCTTTTTTGCTTTAAGTGCGGCGACGGCAGCCGACAATATCGATACGATTTGTATTTTCTCTTCCGTCGCGGGACGCTTTGGAAATGTTGGCCAATCCGATTATGCCATGGCAAATGAAGCGCTTAATAAAATTGCCTGGAGCGAGCGAAAACGACGAACAGATTGTATCGTAAAATCGATCGCATGGGGACCTTGGGGCGGCGGTATGGTCACCCCTGCTTTGCGGAAAATGTTTGAAGCGCGAGGTGTTTCGCTTATCGATATTGATGCAGGCGCACGGCAATTCGTCAAAGAAGTTCAAGTCGAAAATGACGATAATGTTGAAGTTGTAATCGGTGCTACCTTGTCGGCATCAAAAGAAAAAGCGCGCGACTCAAAAAAAAAAGTTCGGCTTTCCTTAAGTAAATCCGCTTACTTAAAAGACCATTCCATCAAGGGGCAGGTCGTCTTACCTATGGTTGTGGGGATGGACGTGATTTATCAAAGCGCCTCCGATGCGTTTGAACAGCCCGATATTGTTATCGAACACCTCGATGTTAAAAAAGGTGTTTATTTGTTTGAGGAGAAGGACCTCGAATTATCTTTGATTGGAAAGCGAGATGACCAGAAGATTGCGTTTCAATTGATGGAATCGGTGACAACTTTTTATGAGGCCGAGGCAAGCCCGCAATCAAAGGCACTGCCCTCTCGTCAGAACTTGCCTCCATTTAATCCTTGGGATGGAAACATCTACGATGGAAAAATTCTTTTTCACGGACCTGCATTTCATTTTCTCGACACGATAAGTGAGCCCGAATCTGTGACCATTCGCGCTTCTTTAAGAAAAGCGCCAAGCTGGGCAAAGGACTATGCTTTAGATATTTGCGCGATGGATGCCGCCTTACAACTGGGCTTAATATGCGCAAATCGTTGCACCGGAGGTTACGTTGTTCCGACTTCTATTGCTCGCTTTGGCTGCTCCTCTCTGGAAAGAGCAAGCCTTGTTATCGCTACAAAAGTGAGTCATACAAAGACACAGGCCGTCTATGATTTCAAGCTTTTGAATGAAAAGAAGATATGTTTATCAACCCTAGAAGGCGTTGTGTTTAAGGTCTACGAAAAACAAAAAGGTTAAGTATGACAATTCGTTCCTATCTAATGGCGACCTTCTACGACAGCGCAATGAAGCAAGCCGAGGCGAGGTTGCTTTACCCTTATCGATTGAAACTCTTGAATACTTTGGAAGGCAGGGTTTTAGAAATTGGGTCCGGTACGGGAATTAATATACCTTTTTACCAAAATATCGATCGCTTAATTTGCTCGGAACCGGACGCGAATATGCGCCGCCATTTAAAGAAAAAGATTGAAGCTCACGATGGCTTTCCCATCGAACTCCTTGAATCCTCGGCCGAAAAAATAGGAGTGGAGGACGCGAGCATTGACGTGGTTGTCTCCACTCTTGTGATGTGTTCTGTGAAGGATCAAGCGCAAGTATTATCCGAAATTAAGCGCGTTCTCAAACCAGGTGGAAAACTTGTTTTTCTTGAGCATGTTTGCTCACACGATAAAAAAACTGAAAAATGGCAGGCACGAGTGACGCCGACCTGGAGCTATCTTTTTGATAATTGTCAC
>JALSKP010000689.1 GCA_026988815.1 Myxococcales bacterium
TGCGATCAAATATTTTACCGAGTTCGCCAAAGCGACCCTAGATCAAAAACTCGTTTCAAACGCCATGCGTGCGATCGATCGATGCAAACAAAAATCAGATTTCGCACTCTAAACACCTCGAAAACATAGGGACTATGGATATTCACCAGCTAGAAAGTTGTACCTCGACGAACGACCTTGCCTTGAATGCTGTTGAAGGAAAAAACGGGGAAACCTGGATCGCTTTCGCACAAACGGCGGGACGTGGGCGTCGGCATAAAGGCGTTCGCCGAACGTGGTTTTCGCCACCCGATTCAGGCGTCTATTTTTCAATTTTATTAAAACCGAACTGCAAACCCGCCCAAATTAGTGGCCTCACTTTGGTCGTTGGTGCGGCCTTATGCGAGTCCTTGAGAAGCCACGAAATCGATGCGTGGTTGAAATGGCCTAATGACGTTTTTGTCGGAACAAAAAAACTGGCGGGCGTTTTGACGGAAGGCTCAACCAGTGGAGGAATGCTTGAGCGCATTGTGATTGGCGTGGGCATTAACGTAAATATGAGCTCTGATGCAATCCCGGACGAGCTCCTCGGTAATGTCACGTCAATGCTAATGGAAACAGACGTGCCCACATCCATTGATCGCTTGCAAGTGGCCTTGGATGCAAGAAGGACCATTTTGGAAAAATGTGATCTCTTTTTTAAGAAGGATTTTGCCTCACTGTACGCCTATGTTGTTCGCTACGATGAAAGCAAAGGCATTGAAGTGGAGACGAATAATGGCGTTGGAAGGGCTGTGGGGATTTCGCCATCGGGGGCGCTGGAAGTCGAAAACGAAGAGGGAATGTTCAGCGTTAATGCGGGAGAGGTTAGATTTCTATTTAGAAGGTAACGAACTTATCAACGCGCTGATCTGCCCAGGTGTATTTTTCTTCGAGCGTTTGGCCGAAGGTTTTAACAATCATGATGATGAAACAGGCCAAACAGATGAGAAGAATGATGTACTCAGTAGATGTTGCGCCAGATTCATCGGAGTGTAAAGATTTTAAGATGTTCAACATAAATCGTCCTTCGTTGCTTTTAGTAAGTGCAAAGCTCAGGCCAAAAATTTATACGCGAAAATAATGAGAATTGGAAGGGTTTTTCAAGACGAATGAGACAGAAATAGCCCAAACGATTGTTCACGATCTGTAGCATGTGGGCCAAAAGCCACATTAGGGTGGGGAAGATTCTTGTGGGGTAAGGGCCGCGTCCTCCGGCTTTGGATCCAAAAGACGTGTGTATACACCCCCTTTCCATGTTAGTCGGACTCTTTTTTCTAGATCCAAAGTGTCTTGAGAAATGATCTCTTTTTCGAACAGGCGATCAAGTAAGATATCTGTTCGTTCCAAAAAATAAGGATTGGTTGGCGTGGATCCGCGATTCACATACCAAAGTCCTCGCCAGGGCGCGGGCTTGAGCATGGCCAAAAAGACCGATTCTTTCGGCGTAAGCTGGGTTGCACTTTTTTGGAAATAGTGTCTAGCGGCGGGACCAATCCCATAAAGATTGGGCCCAAATTCTATACAATTTAAATACAGTTCAAGAATACGATCTTTCGTTAAAACGCTTTCTATTCTCCACGCGATTAGCATTTCTTGAAACTTACGAGAGAGGGTTTTATCTCGGCTCAAAAATAGATTCTTTACGAGTTGTTGGGTGATCGTTGAGCCTCCGTAAACGAAACGACCTTCATCGAGATTTCTTCGTAAAGCCCGTTGGATAAGCGCGAAATTAATTGCTTTACCTGTATAAAAATTAACTTGTTCGCTGAGGTAGGCCGCGCCGCCGACGTGTTTGGGTAAGGCACTAATATTTACATAATTGGTCGTTCCAGGCCCAACGACAATTTTTTTACCTTCGTCAACTTCTTTGACAGACTTTCGGAATTTTTTATTCAACCAATCAACATCCCTTTTTGAGTCGCTTTTCTTTGGGAGTTCCACGTCTAATTTTTGCTCAGAGGCGAGGCTTTGGACGATGCAGTTTTTGTAACCTTTTATACTAAGTAGGGTTTCTTGAGGGCGAGAGTGAAAGTAGTTGATATGGAGTTTAAGTTCGGCTTCTCCGGAAAGAGAGGCCTTGCTTAAGGGCCCCCAAAGCGACTTTGGAAACGCGTCAAAATAGTCTTTGCAAGGTTTTTTCTCGCCTTCGATTTGGAGCGTTAAGGCAAGGTCTTTGGACCATCCAGAAAGGTTTAGCTGGGTGGATAAGACAAGCGGGCCGGCGTAAAGAAAGCCCGAGTTTAGGACTTCAAAGGTGGACGTGTTTACTTTCCCCTTGAGGGCGATTGCGAGTTCGATTTTATCGAGCCCATTCTCGGAAACGCCTTCCATATCAAGGACGCCATCTTTCCAAGCGAGGCTTAGCGCGTAGTCAAGGGTTTGGTCGATGCCCATTTTAAAGGGGGTTCTTAGTCGAAAAGAAGCGGTGAGTAGACCGTCCAATTTTCCCGAGGTTCCGCGGTTGGGTAACAATGACCGTCCCGAGGGCATTCCTGGAAGTTCGCCGAGTCGAACATCGTGCAGCTTGGCTTGAAGTTGGTAAATCGTTTTCGCTTTGGGATTGATAATTCCATTGGCGCGAAGTTGGCCGTTGGCAACGGACCCCTCAAAAGAGAGCTCGCCTTTATTCCATTGTCCTCGCGCTTTTTCGATCACCCTGATGCGTTTCTCGCCGTGCGATAGAGACAAGGAAAGATCTGAAAACCCAATTTCTAGTGCGTCTAATAATGCCAGTGGAGAGACCAGCGGGGCGCTGGATAATTCTACGCCAGATGCATTTTTGTGTTGTAATAAGGCGCGTAAAGGTGCGGTATCAAGGTTGATGTCTACACCGTGGAGTTCGAAGCTAGGCGATCCATCGGGCGCATTTTTTAGGCTGATCTTTTGGGTTTTAAAGGCCACGCCTTTTCGCTGAATATGTAGGTTATTGAGAGCGAGGGTGGCTTGTTTTTTACGGGGTTGAAGATCGATATCCACATGCCCTAGTTTAAAGGTGTTGCCGAGAATATTTATATCAAACACCTTTTTGTTTTTTGGCGACAATGTGATGAAAAGCCGGGATTGATTTTCAACTTTCCCGCCCACCTCGATGTCATATTTTTCCCCTAAAGCGCGAACGAGGAGGTTGCCCTCAACGGGTCCATCTGGATCGATGGTCAGCGAGGTTATCCTCAATGAATGCCGTTTAAAACGTATCAGAGAGTCATTGATAATAACCTTGGGAAGTTCTAAATCAGCGAAAGGGTTTTGCGTTTTTTGGGGTTTTTTCTTATTTTTCTTCTCTTTCTCTTTCTTTGCTTTATTGATTTTACAGTCGCCTTTTTCAACCAAGAGGGCATCGATTTTTGGCACATCAGAGGCGAGAGAAAGAAGGTTGATCTCGACCTCGATTCGATCGAAATCACATTGTAGTTTTACCCCTTTTTTGGATAGAAGGAGATGTAGTTTGTTAAAAGCGACGCCACTTAAAGAGTAGTCAAGTTTACCATAGGAAAGTTCGACGCCCCTATTTCTCAATTTTTTTAGGACCTGCTTCTCTTTAGATGCAATGAGATTTGGCGCAATCAAAAAGGAAAAGGCCAAAAAGCCGATGACCGAGAGAAGACAGAATCCGCCAAAGATTTTCCAGAATTTGGACATGTTAAAAGATTGCATGTGTATTTACTATGTTCAAAATATCAAAGGCTCCTTTGTGTATTCGTAAAAGGCAGAAAGCCGATACGATCGCCAGGCTGCATTTTTAAGAAATCGATACCCTCGGAGATGAACGCGATCCCATGCGGCGTCCTTTTGTAGTCACCGAAGGTGGCTCGAAACCGGACTTTTTCTTCTTCGATTTCGTTTTCATCGTCGTATTCAAAACCAATCATGGCTTTTCCGTCAGGATCTGAGCCTTCGTACTTTCCAATAAAGGTTTCCCAACTTACTTGTTGTGTCGCCAGACAGCTTTGCGTGCGTACACGAAAAGTGGGACCACCATCAAAGGGATCGATGCTATGGTCGTAGCGAAATCCGATGCGTTCTAACATGCGTTTGACAGGTTGGGTGGGCTCGCCGACGGATCCAATAAGATTGCGTACTTTTTCAGGAAGCAGAGATGTATAAATGGGGGTGGATGGAAATAGGCGGCGAATAAAATCGACGTTCTCTCGACTGAGTTTATCGGCTTGAAGGTAGTCGATGCCAGTAAACTGGTAACCGAGGGCGTCCCAAAGCGAACTTGTGCCGTCCTTGTTTAGAGGAGGGAGAAGTTCTGCGACGATTTCATCTCGAAAGCGATCAGGTCGCATGCCGATATAGAGAAAGCGAACGAAGGATAGAAGCTTTCCGAGCCGCAGGTCGTGGCCGCGAAAATCGGGGTGGAGAATAAGGCCACCGATTTCTGTTGGTCCATCGTAATTGAATTGTAATTCGAGGAGTTGGTGAACAAAATGGCGCTTCAGATGCGGTGAATATCGTTCTTCTGTGCGAATGCCAAAGTAGACAGCTGGTCGCTCATAGGTACCGTGTTGGGCAATGATCATGGCGGTGCCAATCACCCGATCTGCGGGAACGTCTCTGAGGACGAAGACGTATTCGCCTTCGGTGCCGGATGTTTTTTTCCCAAAGCTATCGCGACTTTTTTTTATGATCCGCTTCAAGGTTTCGCTGTTTGCGGGGAGATTGAGAGTATTTAGGCGGCTCGCCAATTCTTCAAGATCGGAGATATCTGAAGGACGAACTTCTCTTAAAAGGAACATTGTTTCAAACTTGGGTGTTAAAGAGGTGGTATATGCACAAAAGGTGCGTATACTTTATATACGCTGAGTTTAGTTTGGCGTCCAAAATTTTTTCGAAGGAGAAAAATATGAAGTCATTTTTAACTCAAGTACAAACGATTGCCAGAACGGCAAGGCATAGTAAGAAAGTCAAAAATTTTGTGGGTGTGGCGCGTATCGTAGCGATGGGTCCGGGAAAAGAATTGGCAACAATTTGCGGAAGAGCAGGCGTTGCGGGCGCGGTTGTTGACGCTGGAATGGGCGGCGTCCACGCCGCGAATGCATTTCGAAAAGGCGAAATTGACGCTAAACAAGCAGGGATTCATGTTGCAGCTGAAGCAGGTTGCGGGTTCGTTACCTCGGCCTCGGGTACGGCTGGAACACTGGCGATATATATGGTGACGGGAAGCCTTGGACCGGCGGCCTTGGTGATGGGAATGGGCGCGTCGATGGGCTCACGTTATCTTTACCGACGTTTTGTTGGAGATACTTTGCCGGTCAAAGCGGCTCCACCTGAAAATAATTCCGGCAATTCCGGTGATGACTTTGAAAATATCGGGCCCAAATAGCCTTTTTGCCTTTGATCCTTTTCTAAACGACGCAAATCTCGATTCTGATTTACGTTTTTTTCCCCTAAAAACTTGCAAAGACGCACCATTGCTTGACCGCCCTTAAACACGGTGATAATTAGCTCGGTCGCACTAGATTTCCGATTTTCAAGAAGTTGCGGCCTTCTTGAACCGGTTCGACCTTCGGGGTTCGGCCGGCAACTAAGCTTGAGGTATGTATTATGGAAAGCCTTCCCATCATTATCGCCGTTGTAGGTGTTATCGCTACAATTTTTGCCTATGTATTTGGGTCCCATTCGGCCGATACAAAAGTGCTTGCGCTCAAAGAAAAACTCGATGATTCAAACGCAACATCGAAACCAAAGGCTTCGGTAAGCAAAAAAGCGCCGAAAAAGAAGAAGACCCAACAAAAGAAAGCCGTTAAAACGGAGGATTCAAAAAAATTATCCGAGGTAAAAGACAGTTTAAAGAAACTAAAAGGGCAGCTACACAGCGCAAAAGATGAGATCAAATCTCTCAAAGAAGATGCCAAAAAACGTAAGAAAACCTCGCGGAATACCAACGCGAAGAAAAATTCTGACGTGATTTTTTCTCTACGAGAAGAAGTCGGTGAATTAAAAAGTGCGCTTGAAAACGCGAAATTAAAAACGAAAACCAAAGCGAGAGAAAAGGCGCCTGTTGAAAAAACAATTGAAACCGAGGGTCTGGATGATGCTTCAAAAAAGATCGTTGATGAAATCGAAGCTCAACATCGCGAGAAACTTAAAAAAGTAAACGATAAGCATCGAAAGTTGGAAAAAGAAAGCAAATCGAAATTACGTAAAGCCTCAAGTAACGTCGATAAACAACGTCGACGTGCAGACAATAACGATCGCGCCTACAAAATTACCCAACGTCAAGTTGATGTTTTACAAGAGCGTATTGCCTTCTTGGAGAAAGGAGAAAACGCGGTACAAATCGCAGCACCCGGACTCGTCGACGCAAGTACGCAACCTAAAACGAAAAAGCTTCCAGCAACCAAAGCGCCTGAGTCGATGGTAGAGGAGATCGACGACGCCGTACCGGGCGGATTAGAAGCACCTTCAGAACCGACGACGATTGAAATGTCCCCCGATCTTGCCGACGAGTTGTTCAAGCCTTCTACTGATGAATCCGACATTGCGAGTCCATCTTCGATTGCCGAAGAGTCAACGCGTCAGACGCTACGTTTGGACGATGTTCGGATGACAAATCAACTTGAGATTCCCGACATGAAAAAATCCCTCGCCGAGCCCTCGGCTGTGGATGAAGCGTGGGCCGAGTTTGACGTTGATTAATTAAGAGTGGATCTGTTTCTGAGGTATTTTCTTTCTTTGTAGTCGCATATCCCGGCACGGGCCTACAAGTCACTTTCCATTCCTCAGAAAATGATCACACTAATTAATTAAAGGAAACTTCGAAAGTAGTAGGAAGATCGCTTGATCTGCCTATTTTTTTTAACTACTAAGACTCAAATATTGGATAAACTAACGCGCCACGTGTATTAACAGACGTAGTGGTATCAAATCGGAAAATAAATGAAAAAATATCTTGGGCTCTTTTACCTCTCTTTTCTCGTCGCGTGTGGCACTGATGCGCCATCTACGACGGTAAACAATACCGTGATCAAAATTGACGGTGGGACCGATCCAGTGGATATGAAAGGTGAGGCCGATGTGGGAAGCGACGTTGAGGAAGACGCATCTACACCATCCGATATGGGAGAGGACCCAACCGAGTGTACTAAGAATTCGGACTGTAAAGCGGGCCAGATGTGTACCTTCGATCCTATGAGCGGAAAGTCGTTTTGCACCACCACCGGTGGAGGCATGAATGGCGACGCGTGTACCGATGGAAGTCAGTGTGCATCGGGCGTTTGTTTAAACGAAGCCTGCGCAGACTTGTGCGCCCAAGAGGCTGATTGCCCCGCCGGATTCACCTGTACATCGCAGAGCGTTCAAACCGCCAACGGAAGCGTAGATATTTCAGCGTGCACGAAAGAAGTCACGCCGTGTTTAGCAACCGCAGATTGTCCCAATGGTTTGGTCTGTGTCTACAATCTAAACGACGGATTTGAATGCCAAATGCCGACCGGAAATGGGGATGTTGGCGATGCCTGTGCAATGAACACCGATTGTCAGTCTAACCTTTGCGTGGATAACCTTTGTTCTGCACCTTGCCAGCGACCGAGCGATTGTTCGACCGATGGAAGTTTCATTTGTGTGTCCAAACCCATTACGACGGTCAACGGAACAGTTGATGCGAACGTTTGTGTTCCCAAACCAGCATCGCAATGTTTGACCGATTCTGATTGCGCGGCGCCTGAGCGATGCGTTGCAACGCGATCTGCAACCGATATTGAATTTCAGTGTGGAACGCCAAATGCGGGCGGCCAACCTTCGGGCGCGGCTTGTGGAAGCGATATCGACTGTAGTCAGAACCTGTGTGTGAATAATATTTGTGCCGGACCTTGCCAAGGAAATGGCGATTGTTCGAGCGCTGATGCGACCTGCGAACTTGTGAACGTCGATGTTGGAAACGGGAATACCGATTCCGTACAGATCTGCACGCCGCCTATCGTTTGCGATGAAAAAGCAAAATGTCGTGTTAACGAAACGTGCTACATTCGTGCCTCTCAAGCGGCGACAGATCTTTTCTGCCGTCTCCCGAACGTGGGCGCAGGTTCCTTGGGTCAGGTGTGCTCGATTGCTCTTGAATGCGCATCAAACTTTTGCTTAGACACCCGCTTTAGAAACGTCTGTACAGAGGTTTGTAACGATAACGCAGATTGTAATGTCGCTGGGTATAGCTGCCAGGCTTTTACCTTCGATGATGGAACGAACGCACAGATTTGCCAACCCACAACTCCTCCAAGTTGTAACTCCAACGATGATTGTGTAGCGGGAACGATTTGTTCTTTTGTCGAGAACACGGCGACCAGTGTAGTGGAAACACTTTGCGTTCCTTCAACCGGTGGCGACGCGGCCGGTGTGGGATGTCAGAGCAATGATGATTGCGCGAGCCTTCTCTGTCTTGATGGGTTCTGCAGCGCGCCTTGTGCGGACGCCAACCAATGCCCAGCGGCCCAATTATGTCAGGCCGAGAATGTGACGATTGGGAATAGCAACGGAAATATTTCGCTTTGTAAAACGCCTCCAGAGATAGCATGTAGTGACGCTAGTGAATGTACCGATGGCGTGCGCATTTGCTCTTTAGGACGTGACGCGATGGGAAATCTGGCTGGCTTTTGTGCCTTCCCCAACGTGGGTGGCGCTCAAATGGGAACCACGTGTGCGGCGCCGTCGGATTGCCGAGAAAACGTGTGCCTACTTAACATTAACGATCGCTGTTCGGTGGTTTGCAATGACGACGCTGATTGCGCTGTCGGACTCGGGTGCACAACTTACGGCGACGTTGGTTTTTGCAATAAGGTTTGTGCCGACAACGGTGATTGTAACGGCGGTGAAATCTGCACGATCAACTCAGATGTGATCGCAAACGACGTCGATTTGGTTTGTCAAAACGCGAATGCTGGCGGCGGCGATCTCGGCGACGTGTGTGCCTCGGGCGCAGATTGTTCAAACGGACTTTGCCTCACCACGACCTCATTCACTCAGACGATGTGTACAACAAACGCACAGTGTGGAATGGGTGAAACCTGCGAATGTCCTGTTGCTCAACCGAACTGTATGAGTGGAAAGCTGTGCGCGAGCCAAGAGCAACTTTGCACCAATCTTTGTAACGATAATGGCGATTGTTCAGCTGGCGTGATGGGCAATCCTTTAACGAATTGTTCATCCAATACTGTTGTCCAGCTTCCCAATGGGCAAGGCACGAAAACCTTGGCGACCTGCGCTCAACCTTAAGCCGAGGATCTATCCGTTTTGGATAAATCCCAAGATTCCCGACCGAAACATCGCAACCGCGATGGCCGCTAAAAACAACGACATTACTTTTCCGAAGGCTTTTGAAACCGAGGGATTGATATAGGTTTTTAGTTTATCGGAGTAGTGCAACATCGCGCCAATAATAACCAAGTTGGCGACCAACATCAGCAAAGTTAAGAGGCGCCCATGTTGGTCTGCCAGAACCACAGCTGCTGTCATCGTTGCTGGGCCGACAATGAGCGGCGTGCCCAAGGGTACAATTCCCACGTCATCCACATTGGCGGTTTTACGTTTCTCACTTGAGAAGACCAAATCGTAAACGGCGATAAGAAGTAGAATGATTCCGCCCGCAACACGAAGATCGTCAACGGTGATCGAAAGGAATCGAAACAAGGCTTGTCCGGCGATGATCAATACAAGAGCGATAAAGAAGGCTGTAAGTATGGCCTTTCGTGCAAGTTCTCGCGAACTTTTGACGGACATATCATCGGTCATCGACAGGAAAATGGGCAACACTGTAAGCGGTCCCATGGCAACAAATAATGGAACAAAAATTTCGAATAAGGAACTCATAAACACCTCACTTTTGAGCGCCCCATCTAGGCTTGTTTTCGCTAGAAAACAATAGTTTTGTGATTTATTTTTTCGGCTTCTGAAAAGCCGCTTTGAGCGGTTATTAGCAAATGATGCAAGTGGATCAAAAGAAAGAAAAACAAAATCAATATTTCAAACAACCCACAAGCAAAATTAAAAACCCTCACCCTAACCCTCTCCCAAAGGAGGGGACAGAACTCCCTGGGTTGGGTTGAGGCTACCTTGACGGTACCCTCGAAGATCGAAGCAAACCCGATCAAATCCAGCACCGAGAATACGCTCGATCATAAAAGCGCGATTGGGATGATTCAGAAAGCGTAGCTGTTCTTCCGGCGAAGTCTCGATTCGCGCAAGTCCGTCGTGGTGGCGGATCCGAAATTGTAGAAATTTATTTTCCATCAACGCATCTTCAGCGATTTCAATCATTTGTAATCGTTGAAAGGTTACCGATAATCCGTGGGGAATTCGAGAAGATAAACACGCCTTTGCGGGTCGATTCCAGCAACTCAGTCCTAGATTTTTTGCGAGCTCTCGAACTTCAGATTTGGTAAACTGGTGTACTAAAAGAGGTTGATATATTTTCCGATCAGACATGGCTTTTAAGCCTGGGCGATGATCGCTCAAGTCGTCGATGTTGGTACCCGAGGCAACGATATCGACGGAAACTTTGGCGGCCATTTCTTTGAGTTTATCAAAGCGCATAGACTGGCAAAAAAAACATCGAGCGGAGGTATTGGCGACGAAGTTATCATCTTCGAGTTCGCTAAAGGCCATGATTTCGTGTCTTATGCCGATCTCCTCGA
>JALSKP010000690.1 GCA_026988815.1 Myxococcales bacterium
CAACAAATAGGAGCCTTTTTATCTTACCATGCTGTGCTACCCGCAAAATTTAGGCTAGCATAGCGCCAATGGAAACACGTACAATACTCAAATTAGTTCTAGGATTCCTCTCCATCGCGACCATCGGAATCAGCGTTTATCTGGGCTACTCAATTTTGAGCCCCGCAAATACTGTCATCGTAAAAGAAGTCATCGTCGAAGGAGAAAAGCCCGTCATTCCGGTAAATCCGATGTCTTTAAAAAGCGAGGACGCCATCGCGCTCGTTAAAGCCAAAACCGTTGAAGTGGCGATCAAAAAAGCGCCAGAAGAAAAGAAAACAAAAAAGCGGAAGAAGAAAAAAGTAGCCGAAGAGGTCCAGCTTGAAACCAAAACCTTCGCCACAATTTTAGAAGACACAACCTTTGTCGACGAGACCCTGAAACTAAAAGGAAAATCTGAAGGCTGGAATGCTGCGTGGTGGGGAGAAACCAAACATGGAGATTCTTTCTATTTGGTGACCTATGTTTTCCAAGATGAACTTGTTCGCACCGGCCCGCAATGGTTGGTCGATTTGAAGACCAACAAAGTCATCCCCAAAAACCTCCCAGCGCTCCTTATAGGAGATCCTAAAAAAGGCGTTAAATCCAAGTATTACGATAGAAACGAAATCATCGTTTCTACCATCGCCGCCCATCGTTTTGAAAATAAAATGACCTTGGCTGGCGCCCTACTTCTCTATTTCGAATCAAGGCAAGATTCAGACAAAACCGATACCATTCTCGGTTGGACCATTCAGCACGAGCGCGGGAATCTTTTCAAAGCCTTTTTCCAATGGACCGAAAACAAGGAATCTACCTACGCCGAATTTGAATTTGATTTTGACGCAAAAGCGCTAAAAGCCGTCAATCTACAGGCCGCAAATATCATGAGAATCGGTGAAGGCTTCACTAAAAAACGTGTAAGTATTTTTCCCAATAGTTACGATGCGAGCGCAAAACGTGGAAAAAGATGGATCGGGGCCGCGAAAAAAGTCTGCAAAAGAAACAAAGGATGTGCCGCTCTCGATACGATGCTCTCCGGCGAAGATGCAGTTATCGAATCCATTGAATGGCTCCTCACTGCAAGAGCAGCAACGCCGGAAGAATTCAATACCTGCCGAAGCGAGCACAATTGTCGTTGGAAACCCGAACAACGCTCGAACTCTCTTTTCAGCGTTCGTTACCTTTATCGGCTTGGAAACGACGCCGATAAAAGCATTTCCTGGGACGTGGACATTAAGAAACGCACGATTACCCCGACAGATAGAATTGCCAAACTGGCTTTCTCCACGATTCGACCGCGATAACATAATGTCGGCCAACGAAACCCCCCATTTTTTTTCCATCGCCCACGATGCTCTAGAAGAATTAGTCTTCTCCGCCGAGTACGACGGCCGTCCCTCCTTCGCCCTTCTTCAAGGTCATCACGACAACCAAAAAGTACACATTAACGGCTTTTCATCCTTACAAGTTGTAAACCTAGAAAACGCCTTCAACGCCGTACGAAAAACACTCAACGAGCATCTTGTCGTTCAAACACGCACCCAACTTTTGGGTGACGATGGCGTCAATCCCATCCATCCAAGTATGGGCTGGTTTATTTCCCAGCCTGGTGCTTCTGCAAAACCCAGCGATGAAATTCTGCGTGTGCATTTTTCGCTTTTCAACCTCCCCCACATCTCCCTTCTCATCTACGATCCACTTTCTAAAAGGATCGCGCTTTACAATTGTGATGAGAAACTTCAAATAAGAAACAAAGCTTTTGAGGTCCTCCCTACCGAGCAAACCCATCATGCTTAATCTCATCGGCGTCTATGTCGACGATCGATATCAAATCATCAAAAAGATTGGCGAAGGTGGGATGGGCGTTGTATTCTCGGCCGTAGATGTCCAAAGCGATCAAACCCTCGCCTTAAAGATTATGCGCAAGAAAGTCATTGACCCTAAAGCCCGCGACCGCTTTTTACGTGAAGTGCAGACCTTGGCCAAAGTTAGCTCTCCACATATCATCCAAGTTTATGCCTTTGGTCGAGACATGCCGCGCGGGCTCCTTTACGCGGCGATGGAACTCGCCGAAGGAAACGATCTGCTCGACCTATTAAAGGTTGGACGCCTATCTTTACCGCTCGCAGTTCAAGTCATCGAGGAGACCTGTCGGGCACTCATCCATATTCATAGCGCTGGTATTTTTCATCGCGATCTCAAACCAAGTAATATAAAAATTGTCCCAATAGGACCAAAGGTTATCTCCAAGATTTTAGATTTTGGGTTGGTTCGACTAGCCGACGGAGAGAATTTAACCGAACAAGGTCAAGCCCCGGGAACGATCTCATATATGTCTCCTGAGGAACTTGGGATGGGTACCACTCGTGCGGCCGACCATCGTATCGATCTTTACAAACTTGGTATCATTGTTTACGAAATGCTGACGGGCCAAAAACCCTATCAGGGACAATCTCCGATCGAAACCGCCCAGCAAATTTTAGAGGAAAAACTCCCAAAAATTTCCGATATTATAGATGACATCCCAGAAAGTATCGACCGTTTCACTCAGAAATTAATGGCAAAAGATCCCGACGATCGTTTTCAAAGCGCCGACCTTACACTCGAAGCGCTTAACCTTATTGCATCCCAACTTTCCCTCTCGCCTTTCAAGTGTGAACATCAAGGCAAAAGCGAGATGGTCTTTTCGGACTTTAAACTCATATCACACCCCTTATGAAATTCTTTCTCTTGCTCATCTTTACGTCCTCCTGTGCGCATTATTCGATGCACCCGACGAGCGAAGAAACGATTTACGTTCCCCCAATCACGGTCGAAGCCGAGAACGATATCGACGGTAGTAGTTTGGCGCGAAAATTGATCGCGCGATTAGAGTACCTCGGTCATCACGCAAAATACGGCGCATCAAAGAATGTCAGAAACACGCTTTTCTGTCATGTCCTTTCCGAGCAAATCGATACCTCGGCGAACCTCGCCTTCGTTCAACTTCGGCTGCGTTGCACATCGGCGGGTGTTGATTTTTCTGAACGCATTTCAGAAAGCGCAAATGTGATTAACGGCGATAACGAGAACACCCATATCCTTCTTCAAAGTGCGGCAAACGATGCGGTTGAAAACATCGCTGTCCAACTTTCTCAACATTTTATTTCTAAAGGCAAAAAGCAGTGGCAAAAAAAGTAGATCGGCGAGCCCTATTCAAAGACTTAAAGAAGGATATTCACCCTCTCTATTATCTGCATGGGGATGATACCTTCATGTTGGATTCGGCCGAAAAGGCACTCATCAATGCCGCTCTACCCGAGGGACCAAGTGCGTTTAACTTTGATACCTTTCACGGAAAAGAAGCCACCTCGGAGTCCGTACAAATGGCGTGCGAAACACTGCCCATGTTAAGTGCAAGGCGTTTGGTTCTCGTCAAAGACGCCCAAGCGATGCCTGGCCCTCAAATCAACGAGCTTGTTGATTATTTCAAAGACCCTGCCTCATTCACAACTTTGGCCTTCGTTTTTAGGACGCAGAAAAAGAAACCCGATGGTCGATCTGCGGGAATCAAAGCGCTCAAAAAAGCGGCAAAAGTTTACGAATTTTCGGCTTTCCGAGAATACGAAATTGGTGATGTGTTGGCCCAACAAGCCAAACGACGCGGACTCAATTTGACCCGTGCCGCGAACCAACATCTCATCAGCGCGGTGGGCACCGACCTCTCCCAACTGGTGGCGACCTTGGAACGGGTCTCGCTCTTTTTAGGAAAAGATCATGAAGGTCCAGTCGATGTGGAACACTTGGCCGATATCGTCGTAGTGACAAAAGAAGAAACGATTTTCTCACTTACGGACGCCCTGGGTTCCAGAAACATAACGTCCTCGATGGCCATCATCGACAACATGCTCCTCGCCGGTCAATCGGTCATCGGTATCGTTGTGATGATAGCGCGACATTTTCGCATCCTGTCCAATATTCACGATCCTGCGGTCAAGAGATTGCGAGGAAGAGATTTTGCGATGGCCGTTGGTGTGAGCCCCTTTTTTGCCGATAACTATAAAAAAGACGCCGCACGCTTTAGTTATGCTGAAATTAAATTCATCAAAAAGCGCGTTGCCTTGACCGACTTCGCGCTCAAATCTTCCCCCTTAAAAAACAGGACCATCATTGACGGGCTCCTCCTTGACATCTGCTTAGGTAAATAAGGAAGATAGTAATGATTTTTACAACCACTGGTCGATGCCCATGAAATGGAAAGTTGAATACGAGGCACTCAGAAACGCACTAAGCGCGGCTGACTTGAGTCCCCATTTATTCAAACGTCTAAGTCTGGAAAAAATAGAGCCCGACGAGGCCCTGCTCGGCCGGACGCGCGACTGGATAATAAGCCTGAAACAAGACCCCGGTTGGGCCATCTTGGAACCCAATTTAACCAAGGCCAACGCCTTTCCCAATGCTTATTTTTTAGCGGCAGAAAAAGGATTTTCTGAACGTAGCGACCACCACCACGCGCTTATTTTCGAAGGTTTTGCAACACATTTTTTGGAAAGAAAAGACTTCCAATCCGCCCGTTATGCCATCCTAGAATGGTTTCGAGCGTGGGTGAGAATCAGCGCTAGCGATTACATTGATACTTTTATTAAAGAGGTCGGACCGGACCTTGCGCAAGAAGAAATTGATGATCTCTTGAGACACCTTCTTCCCGATATCCTCGACACTTTTTTCGCTCTCTTTGATGACCCCGCCGGATTGCGAAACAGTCTTATCGACACCGTCACTCTAAAATTTTTCAAAGAGCTTTCGCTGGCTATTCAGGAAGAAAAAACAAACCATTCAACCCTTCAAATCGATGCATTGACGACCGCGTTTGCGAACAAAATACCGATGTTAAACGCCCAAGTGAACACCAAATTTTTAAGGGATATAACGGAGTTAGAAATGAATGGCGCGGCCAATATCATGTGTGCTCCTTTTGAATATGTTCGTGACTACTACGCAACGATTGGAATGAGTGCGACGATCAGCCAACAGGTTATCACTGAGTGTGTGGAGTTTTGTTGGTCGCTTCGCAAACTCGATCTCGATGAGGGACCAGCGTTCTCTCGTGCCATAAACATTTGTGACTTTTTCAACAAAGACCTCGTCGAGAAATTAGTAAACGTTGATACGACTTCAAACTGGGAAGCCTTCGGCCATAACTCCACATGTTCAGATTTTTTGGTCTTTCAAGCCGAACTTGCCGATCGACCCGCACGGCGACAAATCCTTGAGTTAGGTTTAAAAATTTGTCCCGGTCATCGTAATTCCTCCCTCCTTCTTTCCTTCGATTACTTGCACGACATTGATGATATTCTCCTCAAAAGTGCGCCCATTCCCTCCGCAAGAATGATGATTAAGTGGGGGAAGGATTCCATCGAAGAGATGTTTGAAAAAGCGGATGCGTGTCTACGCCAAGCTGAGGAAATTTATCCTACCAACGAAAAACTCGACAAGTATAAGAAGAGAGTTCGAAACGAAAAAGCGAGACTTGGCCTATGAATCCTTTTGATGAACTCGAAATTGACCCCCGTTTGGATGCAAGAAGCTTAACGGAAAAGCTCAGACAAAAAGCCGAAGTTGCGCCGCCTGAAGAAAGGGAGCGTATCCAATCCATCTGGCAAAAACTAACCCTCAACAAATCGGACCGAATAAAGTGGGCCATCCTCGCGCACCCCCGTCCGGCAAGTGCGCGGGCCGGAGAAATCGAAAAATTAAAGCAATCTTTACCGCCCATCCTTGTCAGATTTCCAGAGATCACGCTCGTGGCGCGCGACTCCGACATTTTTCTAATGCCTTCTTACGCGCACGAAAAACAACGCCCTCCACATATTTTCTCAGAAGAAGATTAGTAAAGATTACAACGATAATCAAACCCCGATTAGGTTTGGATCCCCGAAAAAAATGTTATTCCGTCACTCGAATGTAGTCGAGAAGTTGGTACTTACCTCCGTCCTTGGCAAATTCGGTGTCGTTCTGCGCAATGTAGATCCACGAAAAGATGCGGTCAAAACGGCCTGACCAAGCGCACGGATATCGCTAAGCTTTTTTGCTTTCATTCACCGTGAGTCTTTGAACATCAGTTTTTGGTAACACGAAAAACTAACTGAGAATTCAAAATCTGGATGAGCGACGAATTTGTCCGTTTTGAATATTCCTAAACAAGAATAAAAAAAAAAAACACTACTGACATAACGCTGTCAAAGGGCTGCGCTATGGTCTTTTCATGCTTAATGCTAAGCATCATTACACAAGGAAAAACAAATGATTAATCCGATGAAACAACATGGCGCGTTTAGCTGGAACGAATTGATGACCAACGATATTGAGGGGGCAAAAACCTTTTACGCGAAAATGTTTAACTGGAATTTAGAATCCATTGATAAAGAGATGCCCTATACTTTAGCGAAAATTGACGGACAAGATGTTGCCGGATTGATGACCATTCCTCCGAACGCACCGCCCGTTCCGACCTGGAATGCTTACGTCACCGTGGATGACCTTGAAGCTAGCGCAAAACTCGCGATCGATCTGGGTGGAAAAGTACTCATGGAAGCAAGTGACATTCCTAATGTTGGGCGTTTCTGTGTAATCTGTGATCCCCAAGGCGCGACATTGACGCTGATAACCTACTACGAATAAGGCTAAATATGAGACGCGCCGATAGACTTTTTCAAATCATCCAATTTTTGAGAACGCGACGCGTTACTACAGCGCGTTGGCTAGCAGATCGTCTAGAGGTCTCCGAGCGTACGATTTACAGAGATGTAAAGGATTTGGTTTTGTCCGGCGTCAATATCGAGAGCGAGGTCGGCGTCGGTTACAGCGTACGACGCGGCTTCGATCTTCCTCCACTCATGTTCAACGAGGAAGAAATCAGCGCGCTCACTTTGGGTGCTCGCCTGGTTCAAACCTGTGCGGACCGCTCTTTATCCACCGCTGCCCAAAGCGCATTAAGTAAAATCGAGCTCGCGATACCCAAAGAGCTTAAAGAGAAATTAGATAAAACACCCTTGTTCTCACCCTTGCTTCCCATGTCAGCCACCTTTTCAAATTACATGGTCGATATTCGCTTGGCGGCCAATCAACGGCGCAAGATCCGCCTGGTCTACCAACGCGCTGATAAAGAACAATCGGATCGCATTATCTGGCCTCTTGGTTTATTTTTTTGGGGGAAAGTTTGGACGATTGGCGCGTGGTGCGAAACGCGAGATAGCTTTCGCGTTTTTCGTCTAGACCGCATCTGTACCCTTGAGATTTTGGCAGACATCTACCCCATCGAAAAAGGGAAAAGGCTTCAAGATTTTATCGACGCCCAAGGTCGGGTGGATTGCAATCGATAGCACAGATTTAATCTCTAGAATTCAGCGTGTTCGCTCATCTTTGACAACGAATTTGATTCCCAAGTTCGTACGACACGCTGATATGGATTCTTCAATCGAAAAAATCTGAGCGCAGGTCTTTGCGAAAAAACTATGGTCGTCATGCAACCCGATATAAATGATTCTAGCCCGCGTTTTTGCTGTTGTAAGGAGAAACGAAACCATTTGGAGGAAGGTTCCCTCTCTTTGTGCTGCCCACATTTGCGGACAACTTGATATCGCCTCTGCAAGACTGACAACCTTGTTATCCTTTGCATCGCACATACTCAACCATCCCTCGGCTTCAAGAGAAATTTTACTAAGTGAGGAGGAAAAGGCCAAACATGATGTAGGATTTTATCGCTTGCTTTTCTTACCTCATAATTGAAATCCCTTTCGGAAAAATCCTTCGCCAACTTCGTTATTGCAAAAAGAATACTTTAGGCGTTAAAAAGAATGGTGTTACATCGAGGGGAATTTCATGCATCGTTATTAATATCTGCTTTTACTTTCTATTAGGGGTTTCATAATGGTCCTCGTTTAGAAAAAACGCACCCTCGATCAAATCCACTGTCCTTACAAGATCTATCTGGTAAAATCACAACCAACTTCAAAATATTTACCCGCTCTGAAGACTGTGCGGAGACAAGGATTATTGGTAAACTTGCATAGGAACCTAGGGAGTGGGAGGGTCCTCAATTGGCCCCAGCGTTCCCAAGCTTTGCCGGGGCGTCTAGACGGCTGAAAAGATGGAGGTCGCGCAGAAGGGGAAGGTTTTTTAGACCGCAAATATCAACCCAACAATTAAAGTTCATATTGAGAAATTCCAATTTCTTCAGAGTCGAAAATCCCTCACCGATGGTTTCAATTTTGTTGCGTTATAGATCGAGCGCACAAATGCTCAAATAGTTCTGGTCCATAATGTTAGAACTGTCGACCTCAACATTATTTTTCATGACCGATTTGGTTTGATTCCCCTTGCCAGGATTGTCGATTCGAAAGATCATTCGCCTATCCTAAACATGGTCCCATCATGAAACCCCTAAACTTTACTGAGGCACTTGCCGTTGATCCTAAAAGCGTTCATTGGATCGAAGAACACGCCAACCCTATCGAGGGCATTGAAGGTTTCAAAAATTTGATAATTTTAAATACGGGATTTCAATAAGGTCGGTAGGATTGTCTTTTCCGACGTGGTAGTATCTGCCCCAACCTGCGCAGAACCGGTAGAAGATGCATCAACGTTTCCAAAGGAAACATAATGGCGGAATCCTCGTGTTGTTCTTCGTTTCGGCGTTGGTCCACCTACTCTTTCTCGTCGCCGCTCTCCCTTTCCTGTCGTGGGATGATGTTGATGAAGCGCCAGAGAAAAAACTTGAAGTTCGCGTGGTGGATGAAGTCGAACTCAAGAAAATATTATCGCGTATGGAGAAAAGAGAAACGCCAACTCGCCCCCTTGAAGTCAAAAAAAAGAAAAAGAAGCCTATCCCTCTTCCACCAACCCAACATCGTAAAACGGTGGAGCAGGATACCAATCGTATGAGACCAAAGGTCGCCTCTTTTGTTTCTGACCAAGACAATATGGTCGTTGAAGAAACCCGGGCCCGAAAGACACGCAAAGCTGACACAGCGTCCAATACCCTCCAAAAGGCAGCGCCGCGCCATTCTCATAGAGAGCCCCAAGATGAAGAGATCGAAGCGTCAAAACGGGGAACCCCAACCCCAAAAAATGAGGAAAAACCAAAACCCTTGGAAGGTTTGGTCCGCCCCAAAACGCAGGAGGCGAAAACCTTTGGAAACCCTTTTCAAAAACCCTCACTGAGCGATGCGCAACGGGTGTTGGCCAAGCCTGGTTTTAACCGACGGAGGATGGAAGCCCGTTCGGGCCGCAAACTGATGAAAAACTACGATAAGAACGATAGAGCGCTGAAGGCGAGTTTAGAAAATTTTATACCAGAGATAAAGCCGGGCAATCATACGGGTGTAAATTCGCACAAGCACGAGGGAGCAAGTTACTTGTCCCATATCCATCGGAAGATCCATCCTTTGTGGGCTGAGAACTATCTTCTGAAACTCGACCTTTATGAACCCATCGATTCAGAACTCAATAAGACCACTTTAGGAACCAAACTTGAATTCGTCATTGATGGAAAGACGGGAGAAGTCGAAAAGATAACAGTGGTAAAGTCATCAGGCGCACTGAGATTTGATGCCGAGGCTATTTCAATAGGACATCAGGTGGGGCCTCATCGACGGGCGCCAAAGAATATTATTTCGCCGAACGGCAAAGTGTATATTCATTGGCACTTTTGGCGCAATCAGCGTCAGTGTGGGACTTTTGGAGCGTCCATTTTTCTGATGGAGAAAGACGCCTAGTACACATTAAACCGCAAGAAACGGCGGTTTGTACTGAGGCGTTCGGCAAACAATAAAAAAACGGCCGAAGCCGTTTTTTTAGTAGCGGAAGGCGGATTTGAACCGCCGACCTCAGGGTTATGAATCCTGCGCTCTCACCAACTGAGCTACCCCGCCGCGGCGCGGACCATAGATCAAGAAGCGATGGAACTCAACCCCAATTTTGTCAAAATAAGATACTTTATCGTCTATTTAAAATAGGATACTCTAATCGCATCAAATAAGCCTTCGAGAATTATGGATCCCTTAAAACAGCGCATTGAGGAAATGCATCATTTTGTGTCAAATTCTACCTATTATGAAGTCCTCGGTGTCGATAAATTTGCGACAAAAGACGAGATCACGAAAGCCTTCCGGGCTTTGGCCAAAGACTGGCACGTCGACCGTTTCAATCACCTCGATTTGGGAAAACATCGACAAATCCTTCAAGAAGTATTCGCATCTCTAAACAAAGCCTATCAAGTCCTCTCCCATGCAGATCGGCGAGCGGAATATAATGGCGACTTAAACGGCGAAAACGAGGATGCATCAGATATGGTCAGCCTCATTTTTGCGGCCAGCGCTGAGTTCCGTCAGGGGAAAACAATGCTTCAACGTGGTTCCTACAAAGGCGCCTACGAAAAATTTCGAACAGCCTACGAAAAGCAACCCGAGGAGCGCGAATACCAAGCGCATCTATCCTATTGCGAATATCTCATGGCGTCCAAGGACGATGAGGGTCTGGTAAGGAACAAAGCCCGAGCGCAAGAAATTTACAAC
>JALSKP010000691.1 GCA_026988815.1 Myxococcales bacterium
CAGCACAAAAAGCGGCCTACTGCGCTGAGCGTCTCATTAAATCGGGCGGCTTTGGATGCGTGGTTGTCGATTTGCCGCGCGAGTCATGGTTTTCGGTAGCCTTACAAAAAAGAATTGCAAACTATGTACGAAAGGAAAGAGCGTGTGTGCTCTATCTTATTCAAACCTTAGAAGGTGAAGACTATGAACGCCTTGGGTCCTCGACCTCCATTTTTGCGGAAAGTGATCGTTTGGAGGATACAACGCTGCGTATTTGTTTAAGAAAAAAAGGACGACGATTTGAATGCATAAAGGAGCGAGATGGAACGCCTGGCTTGCGTTAATATTCCTTATCTGGCGCTTCAAGTATTGTTACGTGATAATCCTGACTGGCGGGATGTGCCAACCCTTGTGATCGACAAGGACACACCTCAGGGCATTGTTCTTCAGTACAATAAAGCAGCATCAGGATTTGCGATTCGAGCTGGAATGCGTTTTTCAACGGCGCGATCTTTATGCGCCCATGTTAACGCGGGTATTGTTTCTCCTCAAATGTTGGAAAAGACGATAACGCATTTTCATGCCGACCTATTCGAATTTTGTCCAGAAATCGATCTCGGGAGTTATTCAGCTCTTATTCCTGCTGGCCAAGATTTCCGTTTTTCGGGGACAGCTTGGTTACGTGTGACGGGTTTGGACCAGCTTTTTGGAAGTTATGAGAACTGGGCCCAAAAATGTTATGACCATCTAAAGATATCGGGATTAACACCATCGATTGCGATCTCCTTTAGTCGATTCGGTGCTTATGTTCTGTCCAAGAGGGTGAAAACGGGGATCACTATTCCAAAGAGCAGAGAGGAATCTCGTAAACTTATTTACGATTCTACAATGGAAGAAGTAGAACTGGATGCGAAGGCCAGGAAAAAACTCGCGTCTTTGGGTATCTATAAAATCGGTGACTTTCTACGACTTCCACCTGATTCGATTCAAAAAAGATTTGGTTTGGAAGCCTATGCTTTGTGGAGGGAAAGTTCAGATCTAAGAACGCAAATTCTCAATCCGATTCGTTATGAAAAACCATTAGAAGAAAATATTAATTTTGAGGAAGCGGAGCAGGATGCCACGCGTTTGCTCTTTTCGTTAAAAGCGAGTCTCCATCGCTTGTGCTTAAGGCTCCGAATTCGGAGCTATGATCTAAAAAAAATTACACTCATTTTCTTGAAAGAGAACGGCGAGAAGGACAAGGAGATCTACAAACCGGCAACACCTTCAAATGACGAGTCACGTTGGATCGCCCTCATTCGCCTTCGCCTCGATCGCATGACTTTAAATTCGCCGATTTTAGAAATAAAAATGATGGGGGAGGGCATTCCCTACTTTCGCGAGCAGACGAACTTGCTCCATGATATTGCCAAAAGGGACTCTCATACAACCCAACATGCGCTCGAAGAATTGCGTGCAGTATTTGGGCCCTCGGCAGTAAAAAAAGCAGTGATTGAGGAAGAACATTTACCTCATAGGCGTTATCGCTTTGTCGATATAGAAACTCTTCCCCGTCCCAAAATAGGGGTGAAAACCTCGATTATGTGTAGGCGGATATGTGATGACGCAGATCCTCTCTCTCATTTTGACTCGAAAATGGTAAGCTATCTTACGATTAAATCTTTAGAAGAAGGGGGCATTAAAAAGTATTCTGGTCCTTTTTCAATCTCTGGGGCGTGGTGGGAAGCGTGGTATTATCGAGATTATTATTTTGCTCAAACTGAGCGTGGAGATCTTTATTGGCTCTATTTCGATCAACGCTCGCGTCAGCTCTATTGCCAAGGTTTTTTCGAATGAAGCTCGGTCAATATGTCCCCCTCTGGTGCAAGAGTAATTTTTCTTTCTTAGAAGGCGCCTCTCACCCCGGCGAGCTTGTTGAGAAAGCCTTCGAATATGGTATCGAGAAAATTGCAATCACGGATCGGGACGGTGTATACGGTATAGTACGCGCCTTTACTAAAGTGAGAGAGATTAAAAAAGAATTTCCAGATGCCAAATTGGACATTATTTACGGAGCCCAGATAAGTGTCTTGAGGAACCACGACGATACAGATCCTCGTTTTAAGCATTGGAAGATAGACAAAATCGATCGTTTAGAGACAAGCATTATCACCTTACTTTGCATGAACCACCGCGGATATCGCTCTCTTTGTAGTCTGTTAAGTAAGGGCCGATTACGATGTCCCAAAGGACGTTCAAGAGTAACCTGGAAGGAGATACTCTCACATCATAAAGGGCTTATTTTTCTATGGTCACCAAGTCATGAGAGACAAGAAGAGGTTGAGGAAATATTGGGTAGCGTGAAAAAAACCTTTCAAGATCGATGCTATCTATCGCATTCTCGTCATCATTTGCAGGACGAGTTAGAGGCTGAAAAGCGCCTCGTGGCCTACTCGGAGCGCTTTGCAATATCGATCGTCGCCGCAAACGAGGTGCTCTATCACGAGACCTCGCGTCGCCGGCTGCAAGATGTGCTGACATGTATCCGCCATAAAATGAAGATAGATGATGCGGGCGAAGTTCTAAAAAAGAACCATCATTATGCCTTAAAAAAAAGGGAAGCGTTTTTTGAACTCTACTCAGATCGCTTGGAATGGATAGAGGCCAGTTTAGAGATTGCAGAAAAATGTCAATTTTGTCTTAGTAAACTTAGATATGTTTATCCGACCGAGCGTTTGCCCGACGGCACGAGCTCATCTGAGTGGCTAAGGTATTTGTCTTTTGAAGGAGCGCGTAAGCGTTACCAAGGAAAAATTCCCGAAGCGGTGACGACACAGCTTAATCGAGAGCTCGAAACGATCGAAGATCTTGATTATGCAGGCTATTTTTTAACGATGTATGAGATTGTAAAATATTGTCGCGAAAACGAGATACTTTGCCAAGGTCGTGGGTCGGCCGCAAATTCAGTCGTATGTTATTCGCTGGGCATTACCGCCATCGACCCTATCAAAATGGATCTTCTTTTCGAACGCTTTATTTCGCGTGAAAGAGCAGAGCCGCCCGATATCGATCTCGATATTTCTCATGAAAGAAGGGAAGAGGTTATTCAATATGTGTACAAAAAACATGGTCGCTCACATGCCGCTATGGTCGCTAACTTTATTCGATACCGCCCAAAATCTTCTATTCGCGATATTGGAAAAGTATTGGGATTATCGGAAACCTTTCTTGAAAAAATTGCAAAATTAATCAGCCACTATAATGCGCCTTCAGAAGAGGAACTTCGTGCAGCAGGTGTAGACCCAAATGCCATCACCGACCGTGTGCGTCTTATGCTCGATCTCGTAGAAAAGATTGCCGATTTTCCACGGCATCTATCCATTCATCCTGGTGGATTCATTCTTGGGCATGAGGCGATAAATAATCTTGTTCCAATCGAAAATGCGACGATGAAAGAGCGTACCGTGATTCAGTGGGATAAGTACGATGTTGAAGACCTGGGATTATTTAAAGTCGATCTGTTGGGCCTCGGTGCGCTAACTCAATTGGACAAAGGGTTTAAATTAATAAGTAAACATCGCAACCTTTCTCTCTCGATGGCTACCCTTCCACCGGGTGATTCGCAAACCTACGATATGATCGAAAGGGCCGAAACTGTAGGCGTATTTCAAATCGAAAGCCGAGCACAAATGTCTATGCTACCTCGCCTCAAACCGCGCACCTTTTACGATTTGGTGATCGAGGTAGGCATCGTCCGACCCGGTCCGATCAGTGGAGATATGGTTCACCCCTATTTGCGGAGGCGTGACGGTGAGGAAGAGGTGACCTATGCCCATCCCTGTTTGGAGCCTGTGTTAAAAAAGACCTTGGGTATTCCTCTTTTTCAAGAACAGGTGATGAAATTGGCAGTTGTGGCAGCCAATTATACGCCAGGTGAGGCGGATCAACTAAGACGCGATATGGCGGCGTGGAAATCCAGTGGGCGAATCGAGAAGCATCGTGAAAAATTGATTTCTCGAATGAAAAAAAAAGGGATCGATGAGTCGTTTGCGATTCGTGTTTTCGATCAGATTTGCGGTTTCGGCGAATATGGATTTCCAGAAAGTCACGCAGCGAGTTTTGCACTGATTACTTACGCTACCTGTTTTATGAAGTGTCATTACCCCGTTGAATTTGCATGTTCTCTATTGAATTCTCAGCCGATGGGATTTTATTCTCCTGCAACGATTATTGATGAAGCAAAACGAAATGGCGTTAGGTTTTTTCCCATCGATATTGAGCAAAGTGTTTGGGATTGTACTTTGGAGCGCTACGGCGGGCTGCATGAAGATGTCTTTGGAGTCCGCATGGGATTGCGCTTTATTAAAGGGTTGCGGCGAAAGGAGGCGCAGAGAATAATCAAGGAAAGGGAACAATGCCATTTTGAAACGCTTCGCGATTTCGTAATTCGCACCTCTCTTTCATCCTCTTCGCTTAGCATGCTGGCAGAATCCGGTTCTTTTGAATGTTTTGGCCTCTCTCGACGAGATGCTTTATGGCAAGTCCAAGGACTGGGCCACGGTACATTAGCGTTGCCCTTCGAGCTTGAGACCGAAGATCTTTCTTTTAAGGAACTTTCAAAACTGGAATCGATAAAGTGGGATTATGAAACCTCCTTTCATAGTTCTCGCGGTCATCCCCTGGAAACCATTCGTGCCGAACTTACTAAACTCGACTTACCAAGTGCGAAGATGTTGAGGGGAAAAAAAGATGGCTCTTATGTGCATTACGCTGGAATGGTGATTTGTCGTCAACGCCCAATGACAGCCGCTGGGGTCATTTTTATGACCTTGGAAGATGAGACTGGTTTTGCCAATCTGATTCTGTGGCCCTCGGTGTATGAGGAGCACCGTATCAAAGTAAAATCGATCGCATTTTTAGGGGTTTCTGGACGTCTACAAAACAAGCACAATGTTACACATTTGGTGGTGGATAAATTATGGCATCCGAAGATGAAGTTTCTTTTACCTGATGCGAAGAGTCGGAATTTTCATTAAATTAAGGTCCGAAAATCTATTTATCTCAATGAATTCATGAACTTAGTGGGAAGCCTGAAACGAAAAAATGATTCGGCCGAAGAAGAGGTGCTTGGCATTCCGGGTGGCAAGTTTTGACAAGGATTGATTTATGTTAGGGCGGACCTTTTAGGAGCGCCTCAACTGATGGAGTGGGAATGAGGTATAAAACGATCAGGGTGGGAGAATTTGAGGCCGTCTTCGGACAAACTCAATATTCTAAAATGGGCGTCGACAGACGTCCGCGCCTAGTTGGGGCGTGGCCCCGGCTCAGGCGCTTAATACCCCAGGTCTTTGAGAAGAGATCAAATGGCTTAAAATATCGTGGTTGGCGATGGTCAACCGGGATCAACTTGGTTCGCTCTTTTCTGAGAATCGAGGTTGGTCTTAGTTCACTAAAAACGATGAGCTAGGGGAGGGGCAAAAACAGAAAGGCCAACTTTCGGACTTTTCCGGAAGGAGGCCTTTCTATGTTTTTGATGACGCTTCATTTGTTGATTTAACAAAGTGTCCCCAAGAACCCACCTCGTCTATCGAAGTCGGTACTATCTTAGCGCAGCACCCGCCGAGAAGTGTCTGATTAAAGGCAGTCGGAGATTGAATTTGATCCG
>JALSKP010000692.1 GCA_026988815.1 Myxococcales bacterium
TATTTATAAGCGATCTGTGGTCCCCAAAGTGGGATGTTCCGACAAACCAATCCCTTTTCGATGGAGTTTCCGATCGTCTTTAATCAGACACCGCCGAGAACGAAGATGGAAAAAAGGCATAACAAAGGTTAGTCTCCTAAAAGTTATATCCGGAGCTCTTCTTTGCGACTATCTTTAGCCATGTTGATTGTTTTTTCTTTCTCCTGCGGTGGTTGCTCCGACGAAAATCTAGGTCCAAGGTCCGATGTTTCTAAAGACAGCGGAGATAAAAAAGACACCGATCTCTCATCTTTTTGCAAAGCTGGTGAGAAGAGCTGCAAAAATATTATCATCTCTCAAATATGCGCCGATGACGGTTCCTCGATTCGTGAAGAAGAATGCAAAGGAGATTTACGTTGTAACGACTCAACAGGCGAGTGCTCAAAAGAAATTTGTACACCAGGTCACTTTGAAGGATGTTCAGAAACCGGACAGCAACGCTATTGCAACCCTTCTGGAACTGAAATCGTCTCCTCATCTTGCCCAGGAAATAGTCCATGCAAAGATGGTCGCTGCGAAAATGCGGAGTGCCAGCCTGGCGTGACCCGATGTATCGGGCTCAAGCAACAAGAGATTTGTAACGAAGCTGGAGCCTACGTTCCTGCTGCATTTTGTCCTTTTGGGACCGAGTGTTTTAATGGCGCATGCGAGGAGCTTTGTGAACTCAATAAAAAAGTATCGTCTTATATCGGCTGTGAATATTGGTCTGCGGATCTAGATAATTTTGACGACGCATTGAGTCAACCTCACGCGATAGTCGTGTCAAATATCAGTGAGGAGCTGACGGCAAAAATTAAGATATTCAAAGGGGAGGAAACCAGCCCGATGACTTTTGACGCCAATGGCGATCAGCTTCAGCAAGAAATTCCGCCTGGAGGTGCTGCGATTTATAGTATTCCTACAGGTTTGGATCACTCCGGGACGCGTTTGCTCTCAAACAAAGCATTGCGATTAACGTCCAGTATTCCGGTTATCGCATATCAATTTAATCCCTTAAATAATGTTGACGTGTTTTCCAATGACGGGACATTATTGTTGCCGACAAATTCAGTCGGAAAAGAATACTGGGGAATGAGTTGGCCTCATCGGGGAGGGCAGACGACGATTCGCGGGTTCCTCACGATTATTAACTCGTCCGGTCAGCCTAACCGTGTTGAGATTACGCCTCGGGCAGAGGTCGTAGCAGGTCAGGGTATTCCTGCAATTTCTGCTGGCGAAACCCGGATATTTGATCTCAACCCAGGCGACTCATTGAACCTAGAAACCTCAGGTTTGGAGCTGGCTGAGGCACGTATGAAAGGGTGTCTGAAAGACACCCAAGGTCCGCCAGAGTCCGTCGTCCCCTGTCCAGATTTGACCGGTACGCACATTGTGGGTGAGCACGACTTAACCGTCTTCGGCGGTCACCAATGTGGAAACGTCGTTCAGGGCATTAATCGGTGTGATCATATCGAGTCTATTTTATTACCTGTCTCAACGTGGGGGGAAAATTATGTGGGTACAAAATACGAGCCCCGCGCGACGACCGCGACCCCTGAACCGGAAATTTGGCGGGTGGTTGCGGCTGAAGATAACACGCAGATTCAGACTGACCCACCTATTGATGGTATCCATGGTCATACGATAGATGCCGGAGAATGGCGGCAATTTGAAGCAACGGATCATTTTATTCTCGGTGCCAGCAAAGCGGTAATGCTTTCCCAATATATGGTGGGATCAAATTGGCTAGGTATTCCCAGAATTTGTAACACCGGTATTGATGCAGGAAACCCGACTGGAATTGGTGACCCTTCAATGACCATTGGTGTGCCCATTAATCAATATCGAAGAGAGTATTTGATTCTGACACCCGACGCTTACCGTTTGGATTTTGTAAACGTAATGGCGCCAAAAGGGGCGAGTGTTAAAATTGATGGCGTTGCGATTCCCGAAGAAGCGTGGAAAGCGGTGGGAGGTTCATTTAATGTGGCGCGGATGGAAGTCGAAGACGGATTTCATAAACTAGAATCTGCCGCGCCATTTGGTATCGTTAGTTACGGTTATGATTGCCATGTTTCTTACGCTTATCCAGGTGGTCTAAATGTTGAAAAAATAAGCGAGCGCCCTTGAAGTGCTCGCTATTGGCGAACGAAATTTTGCAGATAGTCCGAAAATCGATGGGGTCCCCAAAGTACGCTTTTTTCTAATCCTTGTACGCGCTGCTCGTCGGAATCTAGAAATAGAGCATTTTGTATGAATTTAAAGTAGGAGGCACTCTTACTATCTTCTTCGTTTTCAAAAGCGTTTTGAATTGAAACGCGCTTGTCTAAGAAGCCTCGCTCAGTACGCGAAAGTTCGGGAAAACGTGGAAGCGTAAACCCTCGGATGGCGGTGGTTGCAATCGCGATATTAGCAAGCTTGAGAATTCCGTGGGATTTACAAAAAGAGAGCCCTTCTTCTAAGGGGGAATGCGACATCCACGCAGCGAGGTCGATTCCGCCCTTAATAAAGGCGTAATGCTGATGAAAATGCATGATGAGGTTGAAAAAAGTAGCATCATTATTGAGCGTTGGGACAGGTATTCCAAGGTGTGTTGAATCAAAATAACGCGCGTTATTGAGCAAGGATTTTGTGGAGGGAGCGGGAAGATAGGGAAGGCTAAGACGCCAGTGGAGCTCAATCGTTGCGTGATGTTTTTGGTGCCGTAGAGCGATTTGATTATAAGCCCAGGGACGGATTTTCCTTTCCAAAACAAATCCCATTTTTTGTAGGAGCATAAGGGCCGAATCTAAATCCTCCCAAAGAATGAGAAGATCCAGATCCGTTGATTGTCTCCATTTAAGATCCCCGAAAAGCGACTCGGCAAGCGGGATCCCTTTGAGAACCAACCAGGGAATATCGAATTCCACGGCAACCTGTTTGAGAATGTAGGTGTAGAGAAGGTTGCGAGCGCTCGCATCTCGATTCCATGTTCGAAGATTTTTGGGAATCTCTATGTTTTCATTCTGAAGATATTGAGTAAAAAAAGGAACACATTGATGTGCGATTGCCGCGGCAACGAGCACGTCCATTCGTCCTTCATTTACGGGTTTTGTTTTATCTTTGAGGGCGCTAAAGGTCGCCATTTCGATCTGGCGTAAAGCGAAGCGTTCTAGCTTGGGATCCATTGGGAGTCAAAGCCTTCATTGGAGGAAGTGAAAAGGAAATGAGATTTAGTAGGCAGTTTTACTTCTAACCACGCGTGAGCTTGAATGGAGTCTCCTCTCCTGAAACCGATAATGACCGTGGAGGAAACGCCTTTTAATCCTAAAAGGAGGTGGAGTCCAATGGCCCGATGAAGGCAGTGGGAACGTGGTATTTTCGATGAAATTTTTTCCGACAAAGATTCAAGATGGTCGAGCGCATCTTCGTCCACTCGCCCGAGTTTTGGAACGAAAGCGTGTATGCTTTTAGCGCGATTGACGAGTTCATTGGTTGTGGAAAAGTGGTGAAGGAGCTGTGCCCCTCCGATAAAAGAACCCAGGCATAGCATCTCAAAGATCTCGCGTTTTCTTAAAGCTTTCATTGTCGGAGGTAATCACAGAGTAGATCAATATGAATGGGTTTAGGGTTCCCCTTTTTAAAATGCAAGCGTTCTACAGAAATTGTGTTCGCGATCTGACTTAATCCGTTGAAACGCTTTTGTTCTCGAATTTCGTTGTGGGTTTGGAGTGCAAAGGATTGCGAAAGGAGTGCACCAAATTTTTCAAAACCACAAACCTTCTCGCATCGAAATAGTTCCTCACTTGGAGAAAGAATGAAAAGCGTCTTGACTGGATGTTCTTTTTCTTCTTGGGTTTGAGCGAGGAGGTGCCACCATTTTTGGATCTTCGGCCCAACGCGCGCCAGGTGTCGAACGTTTTGTTCACGGGCTTCAAGCAAACGTAAGGTTGGTAATGAAGGAAGAAGCGCGCCATTATTTGCGTTAATGAAAACCATATCGTCAGACAATAAGGTTGCACCGCGGTCGAGTAACTCAGACAGAGTTGTTGATTTCCCTGCGCCGGAGGCACCTATGAAAATGTATGCATGTTTATTAAATAGGAGTGCCCCGCCATGAAGTGGGATGAGATGGGGGAAACATAAATATAAATGAAGAGGAAGAATCACACGCTCGAGTACTTGGGTAATCCTGATGCTATTATGTGTGGGCCCTGATAGATAAATCGCGGACTTTTCAAGGCGAACATCGTAATCGTCGTAGTGGATAAAGTAATGTTGTTGGTCATAAAAAAGATCCAGACATGGACCGCCGGGATAATCGGGCGCATGGTGAATGCGTTCGCCTTTGATTTCAATATGAGGTTCTAGAACAATTTGAATCGAGGGCCGATCAACACTTTTATCTTGAAAATGCGTTGAGAAAGGGAAATCGTAGTTTCTAGCAAAACAGGATTTCACGCGGATACCAAAAGGTCCGCTTGTTTGAGTTCGTCTATAAAATCGAGGAGATCGAGGTTCGCCGTTTTCTTATCAATATCAAAATTTTCGGTAAGGTAGGTGACGATATCATCGGATGGAAAATGTTGATCGATGCACTCAAAGATACAAAGCCCGACCTCGTTTAATCCAAAATAAGCATCAGAGGACGGATCCAAAATGATAAGTTCACCATCCACGTTTTGGATGAGAAGCCCTGGTTTTAGAAAATGTAGTTTCACAAAATATCGATCAACGTTATGGCGTGAGTTGTGTGCTGTCGCCCACTTCTGGGAAAGGCCCAGTGACGCCGCGAATGATTTGTTTCAAGGAACCAAATTTCTTCAATACCGGTTTTTTGTAGGCTTTTTTATTTTTCATTTTTTTCATCATATCTCCAGTCCTTGCTATTGTTCCCAAGGTCGTATCACAAGTCAAGCTTATCGCGAGATTT
>JALSKP010000693.1 GCA_026988815.1 Myxococcales bacterium
AATTTCTCGTTCCCATGGGAATGCCTAGTTCGAAGAACATTCCCACGCCGAGTATAGGAACGAGTTTGACTTAATCACCCCGATCTAGATGGCAGTAATGGACGATGGCGTATGTATTATCTCTATTGTCGTGATCTCGGTTGAAAGACCCCGGAATGTTAGAGAATGCGGTGAATGATAATATAGGACCCGACACGACTTTGGGGCGATCGGTCCCACTCTCCTTGTTTGATTTCAATCTCTAAGGAAAGGTAATTCCCCTTTTCTTTGATCGCCTCTTCGATGTTTTCTCGTGTTACTGCGCTCTCACAAAACTTGATAAAATAGTCTTGAATTGAACGTCGGACATAGAATTCTGAGTGGCCGCTTTTTTTTCCCATTTTATTGATGAAAGGTTTAAGAAGAACTTCGGCACGAATAAGGTTTCCCTTTTCGCCTTTTTTATCTTTGGTTTTATTGTAGGGCTTCATTTTTGTTCTTTTTTTCGGGGGCGAAGTTTGTGTTTTTGGTGCCTCCTTAGGGCTCGTTGGGGGCGTATGTATCGTCGATTTAGAGCAACTAGGGAAACTGAGGGCGGAAAGAAAGAGGAGAATGGGAATCTTCATTTGCTCGGCCAAAAATGGGGTAAAGGTCCTACAAAAGGGTACCTCTTACTCCGATCTTTTGAAATGCAAGGACGCAATTGTTTGCGTTTGATCATCGATCCAAAGGTATGATTCTGGCATACTCGTCTACCTGATTTTAGTTAGGACGCCTCTTGTTTAGATCTTTTGCATTTTCGATATTCTTACTATTGAACGCATGTTCTTTTGTACGTTTTGAGGTAAGCCCCTACGTGGTCCGCGATGTGGAGATCTATTATTCAGTACAAGAAGACGTGAGTTTTTTCTTTTGGAAAATTAAACACGATGCGCTTCTTGAAAATGTAAGTTTTGAAAAATGGGATGGAGACGACTACGCAAGCATCGACCTCGACAAAACGCTCTTTCCAGCGGCCCCTGTGAAATGCGGCGCGCATTGGTGTTTTCAATATCAGATTCCTGGCAAGTTTGAGAACGACGAAGAACAAGCGCCTATTCGCTCTATTCATGTCGACCAAGGCATCTTTGCTGGAAGTAAACCGCGATTGCAAGAAGTGGAAATCACCTTCACAAGTGAACCCATCGGAATTGATAATAATGTCAACATCGATCCTCATTTATTTGATTGGTTTAAGGAAAATAAGGTCGCCTTAAAACGGAAGTTCGAGTGGCAATTTCGGGAATCTCCTGAAGACCGATGCCGCCTTGCCGCGACCGAGTGGAAAGTATTTAAGGGTAATATTCTCACAGCTCACGACTGGGTTGAGAACGCGTTTCCAACTTGCTTTTCATTAAGGCCAAAACGCCAAGATAGAAAAGGGGCCGAAATTTTAACCCGCTTTCGGCCCTCCGCCGAAACGATTTTTGATAAACAACGTTACGATGTTCCGACGCAGAGCGCGCATGTCGTCTATGGCGTTCTAATTGATCTTGAAATTTCAAATGACAATCGTTGTGAACAGATTAAGAAGTGGTTGGATTCAACGATTGAAGGCGCGATTCGAAAGAATTCCCAGACCTACAAAAAACTCGACATCTACACGCCGCTTGCCACCGATGACGGCCAAGCGCTGTCTGGTTGTGAACAGCGGACCATGCAGGATTTTCCCATCGCTCAGATGTTAAGAGATGCGCGTTCGGAAATCGCTGTTTCGGAAAACCCAGTTCGCATTGTCTGGATTTATGTGAACAATATTAACCAAGCTCCGGCTGAACGCGTGCTCTTTCAAATAGCAGCTTTACAAACCTCTTTAGAAGAGAACGGCGCCCAAAGCTATCACCTCGGTATCGGTTCCGATTTTATTATTCGCTTTTACGATTCAAGTCTTATTCCTGATAACCTCAAACCGGCCGACGACACCGGCGAAGAGCCCGAGGAGAATCCCTTTCGCGATGCTATCGGTTGGCGACCTATTGAGGATCAAACTTTCGGTGCCGATATCCGTTCTTGGGCAAAAGCCAACCTTCCTTTTCAAACGATGCTTCATGATCGGCGGACAGAAATTCCGATAAAAAAATGGAGGGAAGCCTCGGCCGCCAAACGCTTTAAAATTTGTCAGTCTACGCCCTTTGAAGTGGATCGTTTGGGGATACATAGTCCGAAATTTGAGTGGACGCCCAACGTGGTTTCAAGTCTACCTTGGCCCGAAGATGAAGACCCTTTTTTCGCGGTCGAGATCCCAGCACAATTTTTATTGTCTAAAAAGTTTTATACTCGACAACGTGTTGATACCGTGATCGAGGCTTGTCTGCGCTTTTGTTCACATCGCTTCCAAACCAAAACAAGAGAGATTTTCGAGAACTGGAAAGAGACCACAGGCCAGCGTCCGATGGAGGTTTGCCAATGGACAGAATAGTCGCAATGTTTACCTTAATTGGGGCTCTGTGCTCTTCCACTATGCTACTCGCCCAAGAACGACCCACAGTCCAAAACCGCTTCTCAGAAAAAGCGGGCGCCTTTTCCGCGCACGTCACTGGAATAACCCATATTCGTAACGATTTTTACAATGCCTTCGGTTTAGGGTTGGACCTCGATTATTATTTTGGGGAATCTTTCGGTGTCGAAGTTCGTGGCCTGCTCATCAAAAGTTCGCTTTCATCACCGGCGCTTGATCTCAAGGAGCGCACCGGTTTAACACCTGATACCTATCCTCAAAAAGGAATGGTCCTCGCTGGTGGACGATACTCCATCGGATATGGAAAAATACTTCTTTTCGAAAATATCGTCATGCATTTTGACCCACAGGTTTTTGTCCATGGCGGCGTCGCTTTCGCCGAACGACGGATCATTCCGACCGCGCTTTACGGATTGTCTTTACTCAATCACTTCCGTTGGGGAATTCAGTTGAAGGTCGATATTGCGGGAAGCATTCAATTTGAAGAGCGTAGTGAGCGTGGACAAGTTGCAAGTTTTGGTTTCATGCCCTCAATTGGAATTGGCTGGAATATGGGCGCCCTTTGGAGCGGTGAGGAAAAACCATGAAGCGTCTTTTACCCACGATAGCCATGATGGCATTGTCCTGTGCCCACGCTGATTCAGGAACCCGACCGCAAGTATCTGAACACTTTTCACATCTTCAAAATCGAGATCTTAGCGCCTTCGAGCGATCTTTGGCTTACGACATCCAACGCAACACTGTTGATGAGTGGACATTCTTGGGAAAAAGTTGGGTCGCCTTTGCGAACTGCGATCCTATTCCCGAACATACCTTTAAACATCCCTCGATTGCTTTTATTGAAGCGAGTATGATTTCCGAATCTGCCCGACGAGATCTAAGAATCCTTCTCTTTGCCTCCGAAGAACGATTTGTTGAAACCCTTGGTGATGAACTTCTTTCGAAAACGTTTTTTTCGCGCGAAGGAAAAAAGACCAGCAAAGAGATTATATGGCCCGGTGGTAATGAGCGGTGGGAAGACGAGATCCCTGCCTCCTTACCTATCGAAAGTCATTGCGGTCTTTATTCAGAAAAAGTGCTCACCAAAGAAATCGATCTTAAAAAAGAGAAGGTCTCTTCACGTTTAGCATTCTGGGAAAATATCTATTATTCCTCCATTCTGAACGCATCGCATTTTGCGACGAAGGTGAGCCAAGAGAAAAGAAAAGGCGCAATCGGCGAGACTATTTTTAAAATGAATCTTGAAGGCATTCGATATTTTGCAGGCCGACGCCGGGCCTTCTCAAAAGAATTTCAACGTCTTCGGATCCAGCGCGATCAATTTGTCCCCGGCCAAGGTGGAGAGACTTCTGATGAAAGTGTGCTTGCCGAACTAGACAAGTCGGGGGAATTAGCCCATCAAAAAACGAAGGACTATAGTCAGAAAATAGAAAAACTAGCCGCCGATTTGCAGCGTTTGGTTCCCATAGAAGGTTTACGTTTTTCGTCCACCCAACTTGCCATCGCCCGCAGCGTCTTGGCGATGTTGGCGGTTGAAGAAGGACGTTTCAATGATGCCCGCGTTCACCTGTATGCAGAGGCATCCGAATTGGCCGATTTTGATGACGATCAATTCGCTTGGTTATCGCGCTATCTGGATATTCGCGTCAATTCTGCCTTGGGTCATCACGCCCAAATTACGAAGCGTTACGATAACGCCCTCCCAAATCGACAATCCAAATATTATGGTCCCTACGTTTATCGTCTTGCGTTCTCACTAAAGCAAGCTGGCGCCGAAGATCGTTTTTACGGCATCGTCAAATCTGCATTTCGCGATAAAAGTTATAAATCCGATCCCTTTCTCAGAGCCCTTTATCTAGAGCTTTTGGCCTCCCTTTCAGCGGTTTCTTTTGATTCAGGTGTTGCCGATATTCTAGAAGAATTGGGTCCTAGAGGAGAAACCTTTGAACGTGTGGAAGAGTTGGCACGGGTTGCCTTAGATGGTGGATATCCAGACAACGCTCGCGCCGCCGCTCAATGGCTTATCGACCATCATAAAAATGCGAAATTTCATCCGCGTTATCACGCGATTGCAGCACTAAGTGCATTTCAAAAAGATGATGAGCTGACCTTTAAGAAAGATCTCAAGGCGGTCATTTTTCGTTCGGAGGCGGTCGTTGACGCGATTGCTAAGGAACGCCGTCCTGCCTTTTTTAAACATGCTGACACGGAGTTAACACGCGTTCTACAGAGAATTATTCCGGACATGGCCGAGTGGGGCGATTCTACATCCGTTGAAAAAAGGCGCCAGAAATGGTTGACGATTTTAGTAAAAGTTACCCAAGATTTTTTACACAATGACGCACAATCCTTGGCGCGTAACGCGCTTATTGAAGTGTATAGATTGGCGAGTGGTTTACTAAAGGAAGATCCCAGAGGCTATGCTGAACGTGTCGGCGAGGCGAAGTTAAGGCCGCTCGTTTTGGGACAGGTGGTGATGGAATCGACAACCCTTGAACCCTATGAACCCGGTATTGATTTGGGGATCTCGATTGTCTTCAGCACAACCTTGGTTCCCGATACTATCCCTTTTACAGATTGGAAGGACCACTTTTCTCCCCAGGGAGATCGGGATGAATAGTAACATTTTTTACAAATTCCGTACACTGATTGTCGTGTGTGTTTTCTTTCTATTCCCAGAAAGGAGCTTTGCTCAAAGTACTAAAAGCGCTCAAGTTGAATGTGGTAGCGATCGCAGATGTCGCTTGGCTCGACTGAAACGTTTGCAAGAGACGCGTCGTCGTCATGCATACAACCAAGAGAGGTATGCACGAAATCAAGGCACCCAGATGGCCGAATCGGAATACTTAAAGAAGAACCCCCGAAGGCGCGATCCATTTAGTTTCGGTGCTCGATTTTCTCGGGTTGGGTTCTTTGGATTCGGAGTGGGGTATCAGTTTGCGGACGCTTTTCGCGCCCAATTTTCCTATCAACGTGTTTCAATTTTGAACTTTTCGGGAAGCCGAACAATCGAATTAAATGCGAATCAATTCGGACTCGCAGGTGAGTATTTTCTGAGCACAGGAGGATTTGCCCCCTTTTTGTCGGGTGGCTTTTTTCTCATGGAAGGGGAAGCGGGGACGGACTTCTATTCATCAGTTGGGGGACTCGGGGAAAGTACGGCTGCCCTTCATTTCGCAGAGCTCGGCGGCGGTTTCGATATTCAAGTGAACGGATATCGATTTCGCTTGATGGGCGCCTTCAAACCACTCATTTATCACCAGGGCACCATCAATGGCGCCCATGACGAATCGACGAAAGAATCACTCAAACAAACCTTCGAGTCTGATATGCAAATCGATATTATACTTCAATTGGGGTATGCCTTTTAATGGACAAATGTATGTATAAAAAAAGTCTTAGTAGAATTACGATTATATGCCTTCTCCTTTTTTCGACCTCGCTTTTGGCCCAAGAAAAAGCGCCCAAGAGTGAGCGAAAAGAAAGCGCCAAAGGTAGCGAGAAAGATGCGCCCGAGATCCGGCAGGAAACTGCCGTCGAGGTCAGACAGCGCTATTTGGAAATCAGAGAAAGCGCGCGACGAGAAATTCGAAGTGGTCAGGGTGTGGTTCATATTTACCTTCTAGCCGAAGAAATGATCGATGAAGTCGTGTCCCAACTCGTAACCTTGAATACTAAAGTGACCTCGCCGATTGCCGTCCGCCCGATCGCGTTGACGCCAAATCTAAACAAACAATTTGGTGATTTTGTCGAGGCAACTCTCGTAACCAATATCGCCAATAACACCGATATGATTGTCAAACGTTGCGCGGCCTGTGGCGCGATGAAATCGAGAATCGAAAAGGGACAGTGGGTTCTAACCTTGGGTATTACGTCTCAGGATGACTTACGAAAAGAAGCAAAACGTTTGGGCGTGAAGGCTTTTTTGGATATTAAATTTTCCTATTTTCCGGGAGCCAACGTTGTTGCAATGAACGTTGAAATAACCCGCGCCGACGACGGTGCGATTTTATGGTCAGACACCTATCGCAGTGACGCAACCACAGCGGCCATTTTACGAAGTGGTGATAGGGTGATCAGCCGCGCGGAGCGCATGAAAGAATTGGAACGAAAAATCGATGCCAGACCTTATTATGGACACATTCTTTATGTGGGCGCCGCCTTTATTCCGCACGACGGACCCGCGGGCGGAATCGGCGGAGCATCTATGGGATATCGTCTCTACGAGCGTTTCGGCGAGGATAACCGTTGGACCTTTGGTATAGGCGCGGAGGGTTTTGCCAACTTCAGTGATGCTAATCCACTCTTGGGTTCTTTTGTCGGCGCGACACTATTGTATGAAATAATCGAACCGAACTTGAACAGTCCCACGTATAGAACGGGGCCAACGATATCGGGTTTCTTTGCCGGCTCGGAAGGGAATTCGGTCGCTTTGGAATGGGGGTTTGATGTAACCTTACAATTTCGATTGGGGCTTGGACTCAGTATTATGTATTTTAATCCGGTTGAATTCGCAGGTGGCGATCTTGG
This sequence comes from Myxococcales bacterium, assembly GCA_026988815.1. GTDB lineage: Bacteria > Myxococcota_A > Bradymonadia > Bradymonadales > Bradymonadaceae > CALJNB01. The sequence goes on from JALSKP010000693.1 coordinate 7,007, forward strand.
CGGCCTTGGATATAAATTTCGCGCATCGTTTAATTGGTGAAAATATGATTATGAATAAAGTAAACACAAATATGATTTTTATGCTTCTCGCATTTTCGATAATGGGATGCTCGAAGAATCGAGACAAGCGTTCATTGCCGATCGCGACAAGCAAAGCCACCCGTGCGGAGGTTGGAAATAGCGATGGTTCTTCTCAGCGTTATGTGATTCGAATGAGCGACGGAAAGCGTGATTGGGAGGTCGAGTTTCCAAATACCGCATCGGGTTATATGGTTAAAATTCCACTAAAAGGTGAGCCGGGAGATAACGGTATTCTTTGGGAATCTGAAAATCTGACGGAGGCCGATAAGGAACTTCTAAAAGAATTGCGTAGAGAGAATCCTGAAATGGAACGAGAAGGCGTGTTCAAAAACGGAAAGAATATCAACGATCCGGAAGGACGAAATGAACAGGGCGGATTTGAACCTGGAGCTGAGCTCGACAAAGACGGTAAAGCGATCAACGATCCTGGGAAGCTTGGATTGCAGCAAAATGAAGACCAAGCGGCAAGTACGCGACCCAGCTATTTGCTCGGGATTCAAGAAGTTGGCAAGCTCTTTAAATCGAAGAATTATGAGCTCGCGATGGTACGTATTGTCCAATTGGAGAAAGCCTACCCCAACGATGTGAAAATTTTATCAATGAAAGGGACGTTGTGGATGAAGTTGGGTAAGAAAAATCTCGCGAGAGAAGCGTGGGAACAGGTCTTGCAGATTCAACCAGACAATCGCGCAGTGATTGAAGCTCTTAAACAAACGCACTAGGACGACGATGCATTTAATAATTGGAATACTTATTGTCGCGGGCTCTTTCCTTCTTTCGATCGAATATATGTCCAGCGAATTTAGCGGTTTTTTGAACACCTATTCGGCTATCCTTTTGGTGGGAGTACCGATTGGGTTGGTTTTGATGTCCTATAAATTTAATACCATCGGAAGTGCTTTTTCGGGGTTTTTTGGAGCGCTCTTCAGTAACGCATCTGCAGAACGTGAAAAAATCGCAGAAGACTTGGTCGCCTTCGGGCGAGAAGTCAGAAGAGACAAAGGTCTAGCAGCGTCGGTCATTTTGGAAAAAAATGGGGACCCTTTATTTCAGCATTTGGGACGCCATGTTTTGCAAAACACAGACCCCGATGAAATGGCGGCCGATGCGATGTTACTTGGTGAACGTGATCTAGATCGCTACCGCGCCGCGGAAAGCGTCTTGGCAAGTCTTGGCGATTACGCACCGGCGATGGGAATGATCGGCACCGTTATCGGTCTTATTCAACTTCTGGCAAACATGCGCGATTTTGAAAAACTTGGACCAGGTATGGCGATTGCCTTATTAACGACTTTCTATGGTCTCGTTTTAGCGAACTTGCTCTACCTTCCTTTAAGTCGTTTGGTTGGCAATTATATAGTAAAACGTTCAACTAATTTAAATCTCATCGTTGAAGGAATGCTAAAGCTTTCTCGTCGCCGACCTATTCACGAAGTGCAAGAAGTTGTTGGCGCGAAGAGTCCTTCTTTTCAAGTTAGTGAAAAGGTTAACGCGTGAGTTCAGAGAATAAACACATTGGCGTGCATCATTTTTCCGTCGCCCCTTCAAAAAAAGGCGCAGGTTGGATTATCAGCTATGCAGATCTCATGACGATTATTTTAACCTTTATGATTCTCCTTCTTTCGATTTCTACAATTGCCCAGACGAAGTTCGATCTGATGGTCGAATCTCTGACGGGGAAAAAAATTGGAAACTTGCAAGAGGTCAAAATCAAGATCGATGAAGTCATTAAAATCGAATCCATCAGCGGCGAGGTCATGACCAATATTGATGAACATGGGCTCACGATTGAGTTCTCCAATGCATTGCTTTTTGAATCCGGCAACGCGCAACTTACTGAGAAAGGTTCGAAAGTGTTCAACCCCATTGGAAAGCATCTCGTCGAAGATCTGGAATCTGTTTACGGTCTGGTTGTCGAGGGATACACCGATGATGTTCCCATATCGAACGCCAAATTTAAGTCAAATTGGGAGCTTTCGACCAGCCGCGCCATTCACGTCATGGAACGCTTAAGCGAGGCGGGGTTGGCTAGGAATCGTATGAGCGTTCAAGGTTTCGCCGATACCAGAGCGGCAAGTTCGATCGATTTGCACGATGATGATACAATCGCCACTCTGAGCGTGGATGCTTTAAAGAAAGCGCGCGCGGAAAACAGAAGAGTTGTGATTCGAATCGATAGATTACACGAAGATGTTTTGGAAAAAATGACGATTCAAAAAACGGAGAAGGGCGATAAAAAGTCGAGACTTAAGACCGATATCTCACCTCAAGACATTCCCGGGTTTGGTACAGATAAAGAGACGAAAAAGAAAGGGGCGGACATGGGAAGGAAAACGAAATGAAAATAACACAACTATTAATAGTATTCTTGTTTACATTATTTAGCGCCCAGGTAGCTGCCCAAGAACCGCCGGCCGAAAACAAAAGGCGCCTTTCTCAAAGTGAACGACGTTCTTCACAATCTGAGCGAGCACGCATTTCGGCGGAGGCTCGACAAAGTATTGAAAGCCTTTTTGAACGTCTGTGCCCAGGACGTTGTCAACTTGTCAGCCTGAATGTGCAAATGCAACAACCCAAATCGGTGGGCATTGTAACCCCTGGTTTCGAGGCCGTGAACGGATCTTCTTTTGAAAACAAAGCGAAGGCAATCAATGTTAATCTGCTAATGGATAGTAAATTACCTCGCAATTTTCAGTCCAATATCCCGCGAATGATCCAGTACCAGCTCCATCGTTTAGCGCCCAAAGTATTGGTAAAACCAGAACTCTTAAATTTCCCAGAGCCCCAACTCGCACCGATGGCGCCTTATCTTCCCGAGCCGCCTCAGCGGAGTTGGCAAGCGCCCCCGATGGCTGACCTTCCGCCGCCTATTGAAGCCCCCATTGAGGAGCCTAAGGCTGCGCCACCTGTCCAACCTTTGGAGGAGGAAGCAAGTGCGATGGATGGGATTATTGAAGCGCTGGCGCCATGGTTAGGACCGATTTTGATGGTTTTGGTGTTGTTCGCCTTCGCCTTGATTCTTGTTAAAAAGATGAGCGCCCTTGGTCTAAATGCCTCGCCGGGGGACAAGACTTCCTCGAGCGCAAAGAAAACGCGCAAGCTCGACCTCAATGCAATCAAAGAAGATTTTGAGAGCAATCGTTCTTTGAGAAATCGCGTGCTTCGCAAGTGGATCGATGAGGACCAAGAAAGCGCAGCCGATCTCGTGCGTTGGATAGGTCCGCATATTTTAGCAGACCTACAAAAAGATCAACGCGTGGAGAAGCAACTTTCCGCAATCTCGCACATCCTATCCAAACGAAGTGAAGCGTTGAGTTACGAAGATATTGATCGTCTAGCCGCGATCGCAGACACGCGTCTTGTGTCCGAAAAAGTTATCTTTGATACCAGCGGCAAAAGCGATTGGGAATTTCTCGAAGGTTTGGGAGTCAATAATCTACGCCGCGTCGTACAGGGCTGTACGAGCGATGAGC
>JALSKP010000694.1 GCA_026988815.1 Myxococcales bacterium
AAGCGGAAAAAGAAGATCACCGTTAAGCGATAAAAAAGGTCCCATAAACGAGAGATTTTTCAAATCATCACCATCGCCCAAAACATCGGTAATTCCCTTTTCCCATGATGATCTACCGTCCCATTTTTCAGGGCCGGACCTGGCGAGGGCTGCACGAAGCGCACCAACGAGAGTGCGTGCGTTGGGCGGGAAAATACTTTCTAGATCGCTTTGATCTTCCCCCCTGTTTGAAGGCCGTCCATCTCTAAAAAACCAGGCATCGGTGGGCTCTAAAGCATACCATTGCGTTTTCTCATTTTGCATTATTTTCTCCCTGCTTTTTTGCGTTGTCTTCAAGACTTTTTAAAAAGCGTGCAACTCGCCAGCCATCAAAACCAAAGGTTGAAGGATCGGGTTTGATATCAAAAATCTCTTCGTACTTTGTTTTTCCTTTTGTGTCTTTTTTTTCTGAACGCGTCCATCTTTTTGTAAGTTCAAAAATCGGTTCCACCTCCTTTCGTGTTTCGTCGGTTTCCATTTTCGTTCCACCTTTCTTCCGTCGTCGGTGTTCGGCGTGGGCGAGGTCAAAAAGAAGATTCTCGCCGTCCTCAAAATCGATCTTTCTAAAGGATCCGGGTTCTTCGAGAGGCGTTTCAAAAAGCGTATTGAATCGGTCGCGTAGCATGTACAAATAGGATGCACCAAATTTTCCCTCGCCTTTGCCAAACATCTGAGTAATGTCACTCACTTTACTATTTCCCTCCTCGCCGCGGTAAACTCGCCAGGGGACAGACCAGACCGCTTGAAGTCCGCTACCTTGAATAATACCCACCGCGATCGCATCTCGACCGGTGCGCGCTTTGGCGATATTATCTAAAAGGTGATGCCCCATTTTGACAACTTGGCGAAGGGGGTGTTTGTGAAAAGCAAATACCACGGCGCCAGACAATGTTGCGCGCGGGTTATCAAAACATTTTGAATATAAGGCAGCCAATTCTTCAGAAGCGTCGAGCACGGTATTGGTCGGCAATAGTGCGACCACATCATCGCCGCCGGCATATACGGTTTTACCAAAATGTTTAACCACAATTGTGTCCACGCCCTCCGCAAAATCGTTGAGAGATTTACTAATACCGCTTGTATCGCCATCCATGCTCGAAATAAGCTTCCCCATGGAATCGCCATCCATGACCAATAAGGCGTAAAAGGCGTCTTCTTTTTCACGCGCGCGATTATCCTCATCAGAATGCCCTTCCTTCTCTATAAGTTCATCAAGGTTCTTCTCACTAGCATTGATCCTGAGAGAGGGAACTTGTGCAAGAAAAGAGGTAGAGGGCCATGGCGAAGTCGGCTCAAACATAATCTGTGGATAAACGCTTTTTAGAATATTGGGATAAAGACGTTTGATGAGTGCGATAGCACTCAATCTTTCAATCACGACCACCTTTGCGACGCCTTTTTTCCTGCGACGAAAATCATGTGTACCCGTACGTTCGACAAGTTTTTTCCAAAATTTATTTTGCGCGGATGTGTTAGAATAGCCGGAAAGTTCTTGAAGGTTTCCCATCAAGGAACACTTTACGCCGCCTTCGGGCTGGCTCTTGGTATTGCGAATATTTTTACGTGCAGCGGTGAGAAGGCCCAGCGTTTTTTCGTTTTCCCCCAGAGGCGCGATGACCCAAGAGATTTCCCAGAAATGACCAATTTGTCTTTTCCAAATATCTTCTGTGTGCTTCCCCAAACCACTTGCATGTTCTACGTATTCCTCGAAGACACCTGCGGCGATTTTATTCCAGCTTTCGTAGAAGGCATCGCGTGCCGATAGGGCTGCATTCTGTGCGTCTTCCTCGCTATCGTATTCCAATTCAAAGCGATTGGGCATGCCGCCGATGGCGGACTTAAAGGCTGTTATTTCTGCACCTTGAATATTTTCACGGTGGGGGATAATCGCCTGGGTCGCGCTTTTCCCTGCTTCGACAAAGGCTGTTTCTGCAAGGAAAGAAAGCAGCCAGGAGCCAGACCAGAGATCACGTGTCCGGCGCGCTTGTCCGACGAAGGACTGTACGGGACCGATGGTGAATGAGAGCCGTATTTTATTCATTTCCAATCTCCTTTGCATTAAAATTTTCTCTCGCGCTGTCGATCAATTCATCGACTGGCTTCCAAAAATATCCATCCGTCGATTGTTTGGGTTTTCCTGGTAAAAAAAGAGACGGAAAAAACGCGATTCTTCCTCGCATACCTTTCTCTATTTTCGAGACATGAAAGAATATCGGACTTCCCCGCCGTTCGGAACAATTTCCACTTTTTCTAGGGGAGCCCATTTTACATCTATCTTCTTTTTTCATCTCACCTATTTCTGTTTTCAAAAATGTTCCCCACGAATTAACAAGATTTTTCCAGTCTCCCTTTCTCTCAAACGAAAACACGCGGGTGCCCTCGCTCCAAGCCGTCCAATCGGGAAGCGCAGAGGAATCATGAAATTTCATTAAATTTTCAAGAATTTGTAAAGATGCAGTGCCTCCCTCAAGTTTTATTAAATTCAAACTTCCGAAACCTTTTCTAGACGAACTCCCCAGACCGCCAAGGGTTCCCATAAGGCGAATCGCTTCTTCAACTTGACGTTTTTGTTCTGGAGAGAGAAGCGGACTCAAGCGAATTTCAACTTGAAAGGAAAATTCGCCAAGAAGCTTCCTTTTCGGCTTCGCCGCGTCAATTCCATACCCTAGATAAAGCCCTCCTGAGTTTTGATCAAAATAATCACGGATATTTTTTGTATCTGAATCCACAGGCTTAAGCAGTCTTAAGCGTACTTTTGATTGTCCAAATTTTGGGTCAGATGAACCAAAGATTTCGCTTTCGAGTTTATGAAGTTCTTTTATTTTTTCTTTTGCTTTCTCAACGTCTTTCCACCGAAGAACTCGCCACCAAAATCGCAACGCTCCTTTAAAACTTGCCAGACGAAATTCAGGTTCGGCAGGGTTTCCACCACCAAGCGCCATCGGCATTGTTTCAAAAGTCGCATTTAACGCTGTAAAGTCATTTTTCATTTTCGTCTCCGGGTTTACTATTTTCCTTTTGAGCATCTTCACCCAAATAATGAATATCGCCGACAACCCAGGGGTTGTTTTGTTGTTCTTCGTAGGGCCGTTTATCAATTAAAATAAATTTGCGTGTTGGGCGTTGTAATTCTCGCTCGGATTTTCCGGCGAGTTGTTGGGCAAGGATTCCCATTAAACTCGTACCGCCGGTGAGGTTGACGTAAACCTCGTCGGCGTCAAAAATCGCTTTCAACACAGTATCGATATGGCCCGGGAACTCGGCAATACCTGAATGCGGATTTTTTAAAAGTAGAATGTGGTCCGCGCCGATATCCTGGCGCGATTTTTCTAACGCTTCACCGATGCTCGATATCGTTTGTTCTGATGCAATGATGATCAATCGATCAGGTTTAATATGATGCAAGGCAGAAAAGGTTGCGCCAGGTGATCCGCCATGCGGACAAATGAGAAGGCGCCTTTTCCCCCCACCGACGCGTGGAGGATCGATCGTATGGATTTCCTTGAGTTGATTCCAAAAGTTCACGACTGGGTCAATCGATTCTATCGATACTTCTTCTTCGCGCATGCCGTGATGATGAAAACTATTACGAAGTTCTTGGCTGAGCGTTTGCCAAAAACTTGCGAAGTTTCGATCCTCTTCATTTAAATGAGATCTAAATTTTTCGTTTTTATTGAGCGCTAATAGTCCACCAAGTTTAGCTTCAAAGGGTTTTCGTTTTGAATAATCGAGCCAGTTTTCTATAACCTTTTCACGAAACATGAACCATGAAATGATCCATTCACGCATTAACCCGAATGCGAGGGGATATTGTTGGCGTTCTAAATAGGTATCTATCAAATTCTTTTGTCGATCGAGTTCATCAACGTTGAGTGCGATACCTTTTTTCCACTTCCCTTTATTTTTGGGACGTTCATTGAAGGCCGTTTTTTTCGAATGCGCGTTCACAATTTCTGCAAACTCATCTAAGAGCGGTAGTCTATCGGTGAGGCTTGACCCTTTGAAATTCGAAATATTTTCGGCGAGGTATAAACTGGGTTTCCCGAGTTCTAGCACCAATCCACTATTATAATTAAAACCGACTTGCTCTAACGCCTTCGTAAATTGGTCAAGAGGGGTAATTTCTTTCTGCATTTGTGGCGTCGTCGCAAGCGCACGCTGACTGTCGATTTGAGCACGCATCAAATTGACCATTTCCGTTGTAATACCATGGTTCTGGAAATTAGAAATGGCGTGAAACCAATCCGCGAGATCGAGGGAGGGTTTGAGATCGACGAAAGGTTTGGGAGCCTCTTTTTCTCCTGCAAAGATATTACAATACCAGGCCCCTTTTATTGAAACCTCGCGAAAGGTGGTCAGGTAGAGTGCCAAAGAATAGGTCAAAAAAGCATGATGGCGCAGGCCTTGGGTTACATCCAAGGTGAGGCTACAACCTTTGGGAATTTTGCGTGCAATGGTTTCTAGAAACAAACGTGTGTCATCAATTTCATCACTTAGTTCAATGATGTTAATCACCAAGCCAAGGCGCTTTGCCTCCTCCTTGATTTTGACCTTTTGTGTTCGCTTTGCTTCGGGAGTGAGCATGAACCAAATTTCATCCGACGGATCGGGTAAGAGCGCGTTCAAACCAAAAGCGGAAAAATAATGCGGCTCTGTTTGTCGATCGTTTAGCTCGTATTGGCTTTGTCGGCGTTCAGTTTTCAGGTTCTGAGTACCAAGGGATGAAAGTAAAATATGTTTTTGTTCCAAACACGACTCCAAGCAAGGCGCAACATTGCGCCGTAAAAAGTCCACCCGTGTCCTTAAACTACAAGAACACGATAGAGATAAATAAAATCGCCAGACGATTTAAATCGCCCTCGATGGGGCCGCGCCAGCTTTTTTTTGATAGGCCAAGATAGGTATATTTCTTTTCATCGGTCAACCAACAAAATAAAAAAAAGAAATACTTGTTTATATTTTTTCGCAGAATTCTAGGCGGGCCACTCCCCTAAAAATATCCTAAAAGGTAGGGACTAGGAAATAAGTTCGGCTGGATGCCATGCGCGTTTTGATGTTCCATCCTTTATCTGATGACGACAAAAGAAATTTCAAACAGGTCCGAGGGTCTCTCAACGCCTATATTCTATGGGGCTAAACGAAAACATTGATTAAACGGGCAATCAAATCCTTAGCGTGCCGATAATGAAGATAGTAACTGTTATTACCAAGGGGGGAACAATGACGTGTCCAAACAGACATCTTCCAAATCAAATCGTGCACCTGACTCGCCGGACCACAGCGTCAATTTCTACTCAAAAATGATGAGTCCGGGATCACTCAAAATGATCTCGGCTATCTTTTCGCTCTCTCCTGCAATCGACACAACCAAAGACCACACCATCTTGACCGACAATAATGGTAAACGTTCCTCCTTTTTACGAGACTTCCATCACCTGAGCACCAAGGTTATCAACAAGGCGTCGCGGGTTTGGTTTCAAACGGCAAAAAATGGAAGCATTTCAAAATCGTACCGGCGGATTGGAGACGGTGCTTGGTCTGAGGGATGAGACGAGAAGCAGATGGCCATGTTCTTAAAACAATAAGAAATTGAAAATCTCAAGATTCAAACCCCATCAAATCGTCCACCATTTCAGGCTTTATATCGCAGGTATGTTTACGATCTGTGCTTGCTTGTCGTCGCGAGACCCATTTGGCCTATCTTTTGTCGGACATATTTGGGCCCTATCTTTTGTGGAGGTCAACATAACGCAGCGGATCTTGGGAAAGGAATTTTCAAATCTCGAAGGATAAAATCCTTCAGATTCTTATCGGGTAAATCTGACTTTAGTGAGCTCTAACTCTGACCTATCTTCGGCGAGCTGGCAGGAATATCATGAATCGGTGTTCCACTGGTTTCTACCAGCTTTCGTGATCATAAAGTAATCAGGTATACCAAATTTTTCGGATTCGTATTGAACAAGAGCTTTGAAGCGCTCCAACCGAACGGCACTTTGGATGATAGTAGGTTGGAAACTCGGTTGCTTGAACAGACCCTCGTTTTATTGAAAAATTCCAAATTGGTCGCAAACGTGACTAGTAGAAGATCTAAGGAGTTTAGAAAAGAATATCTAAAGCCGAAGTATCACCGGACTTTATAGAGTGAAGTATGGCATGCACTTCAGGAAGAATCTGGAAGGCGTAGAACTTTGTTGTTTCCAATTTACTTTCTAGAAATTGAGCTTCAAGATTGGATTCCTGAAGTTGTCTACGTCCCACTTTATCATCGGCTTTGACCTCCGCAGATTCCCATATTTTTTCGAGTTTGGAGTAGGCCAAGAGTGCTTGTTCAGCCAACACCGCCGCGCCTTCAACAAGACCAAACATTTTCAAAAAGGGTGTTGCATGAAGAATCGGTAACTCTGGATTTTCGCCACCCATGGCTTGAAAACCGAAGGCAGCTTCGCCGAGCGCATTCTTGGCATCATCAATTTCTTTGAAGGCCGCCGCGAGTTCTGGGTGGGTTGATTCTTGAACCAAAGCGTTGGTATTTTTGATCCAGGTCATGAAAAGTCCGCCGCCTTTTTGTCGCATTTTCCGACCCAATAAATCCAACGCTTGGATGCCATTGGTGCCTTCATAAAGCGATGCAATTTTAACGTCGCGCATATACTGCTCGACTTTATACTCGCCGATATACCCGTAGCCGCCGAAAATCTGAATGGCTTTTTCGGTCATTTCAAAACCGACGTCGCTGGCAAAAGCCTTGCAGATCGGGGTCATCAAATCGAGCAAATATTGGGCTTCCTTCTTCTCTTCTTCATTTCCCGAATACTCGGCTAAATCGACATTGATGGATGCTTTGTAAAGCATTCCTCGAATGGCTTCTCCGTGAGCTTTCATGAAGAGTAAATTGCGGCGAACGTCGGGATGATTGATAATCGCAACCGACTTTGCCTCTGGATCGCGGTTGGTCACTTTTGCGCCCTGCTTTCTTTCGCGCGAATAATCGAGTGCTAATTGGTAAGCAGCGTTACCAATTGCAACCCCTTGCATTCCAGTTACCAAACGCGCTTCGTTCATCATTTGAAACATGTACATGATACCGTGACAGCGTTCTCCGAGAAGCCAACCACGACATTCTCCTTTGTCGCCAAAGGCGAGGGAGCAGGTTGGGGAGGCTTTGATCCCCATTTTATGTTCAATTCCGGTGACGTGGACATCATTGAACTCGCCGATGTTTCCATCCGAATCTGGACGGAATTTGGGAACAACGAAAAGGCTGATCCCTTTGATTCCAGCGGGATCGCCTTTCACCCGTGCGAGGACGAGGTGAACAATATTATCAGCAAGCTGATGATCGCCAGCGGAAATAAAGATTTTATTTCCAACAATTTCGTAATATTCCTCGCCTTCGACTTGCACCGCGCCGGTCGTTATATCTCCAACAGCCGACCCTGCTGCGGGCTCGGTCAGACACATTGTTCCGCCCCATTCTCCAGAATACATTTTCTCCAAGTAGGTCGAAATTTGTCCTTCATTTCCGAAGGCCTCGATAAGATGTCCGGCTGAGGTCCCAAGCCCTGAGGTAAACATAAAACTTGGATTGGCGGCGACGAAGAATTCGAAAATGATGATACCAATCGCCGAAGGCAGCCCTTGTCCTCCATACTCTGGATTCATGGTTGGTGCGTACCAACCGTCGTTGCAGAAGGATTTGAAAATGTCCTCATATACTTCGGGAACTTTTACGACACCGTCGGTGAGTGTGCAGGCGACTTGATCGGCCTCGGTAAACGATGGCCATAATTTTTCGCCAGCGAATTTTTCCGCGCCAGCAAGGGTCATATCGATTATCTCTTGGGAGTAATCCTCATAATGCTTTAATCCCAAAACACTTGAGAAACCGTGGGCTTCTAAAGCAAAAACGATATCTTTTTTGTCGTATGTATATGTACTCATTTCATTCACCTTAACCTTGCGCCAAAAGGGCGATAACAGGATTTCGAATGCGGATTGTAACGAAATATTGTATGCCTTCAAGGCTGAATGATGATTCATTCATTTTTTAGTAAGATCGTTGTGTGGGATGAAAAGCATTGTTAAGATTGTTCCTTGTAACATGGAGGGAGTGGTCTGAAAGACCCGTATCCAAAATCAGACTGTTTACTATTATCCAGAGAGAGAATGATTGAGTAACGCCGTTAAAAATTTTAATAATGTATTCCCAGTCGCCGAGCACGTCGACAAAGCGCGAGCCGTATTTTGTAATCGCGATTTAAAATTCGAGAATCTAAAGAGTATTGGTTTCGATATGGACTATACGCTGGCGCGTTATCGGCAAGAGGCCTTAGATGCGCTTTCGGTCGAACTCACCTTGGAGCGTTTGGTTGAGCACTGCGGATACCCTGAGGAAATCAAAGAGATTCAAACCCAACCCGCTTTCGCGATTCGAGGATTGGTGATCGATAAGGTCCTCGGCAATATCATCAAACTGGATTCCCATCGTCATGTTGGAAAGGGGTATCACGGACTCAAAGAACTCACGCGCAGTCAGCGTTTTGAGTATCGAAATGTTTCTATTCGTTTGAATTCGGAGGAACGTTTCGCGCTTGTAGATACTTTATTTGCCTTACCGGAAGCCTACCTTTATGCAGCGATTGTCGATTTTTTAGAAGTCCACCCCGAGGTGAAGGTCGGCTTTGTGCAACTCTATGATGATATTCGTTTTGCGATCGATATGGCCCATCGCGATGGTTCGATCAAGAAACGCATCATGGCAGATGTTGGCAAGTACATTGTCGCCGATCCAGAATTGGCGATTACCTTACACAAACTACGTTCTTCTCGGAAGAAAATTTTCCTTCTGACGAATAGCTACGCCACGTATACCGAAAAAGTGATGACCTTCCTTTTAGATGGAATTCTTGCTGACTATCCGAGTTGGAAACACTATTTCGACATCATTATTACGGCCGCCCATAAGCCTGGTTTTTTTACAAAAAACGAGCCCTTTCTTGAAGTGAATGCCGAGGAGGAAATTGTAAACGAAGATGTCCGAAGCTTTGAAAGGGGTGTCATGTATCAGGGGGGGAACGTGGTCGAATTCGAACGCTTAGCCAAAGTCCACGGCGAGTCGATTTGTTATATCGGTGACCATATTTATGGAGATATTGTTCGCTCGAAAAAAACAAGCGCGTGGAGAACGGTGATGATTGTCCAGGAAATGGAAGACGAGCTTCGCTTAGCCGGGGTACTGCGTGACGAACTTTCTATCGTCCAGGAACTTGAACGAGAGCTTCTGCGCGTTACCTCAGAATTGGCGTTTGATAAAAGTTTGGACGGTGAAGGGAACGAGGATCGCAGCAAAGAACGCAAATCGTGCCGCGATCGATTGAAACGGCACCGTAAAAAGCTGGTCGATCGTCTGGAGTCCGCCGAGTCGTTATTTGAGTCTAAATTCAACCCATTCTGGGGTTTAATTTTTAAGCTCGGCAATGAAAATACTTTATTCGGAGCTCAGGTGGAGGACTATGCGTGTTTGTACACGAGCGGTGTCTCCAATTTCTTGTACTACTCGCCGAATCATTATTTTCGATCGCCTAGGCAGCTTATGCCGCACGAACGCTTCTAATACATGGCGACATCGACTTTAGTCTTTTCGTCGTTTAAAGAAGAAAAAGAATCCTAAGAAAAGAAACAAGGGGCTCGGGAAGGCATTGGTTGAGCTGCATCCCTCGTCGACAAGAATATCATCCTCACCGTTATCCATGCTATTCGTTGTGCCACCGGTGCTATTATTCATTCCGTTGGTGGCGTTGTTTTGTCCATTCGTTTGATTATTAGGATCGTTGTTGGTGTTTGAATTATTGGTTCCATTGTTCATCGAACCGTCAATGCGTTCAAAACGAATAGCATCGGCAATCACATGTTGATCGTCGGCGACATCAAGCGGACTATCGTCATGGACGGCGACCCATTGATCGGCACCTTCAGCAAAGGTATAGGTGCCAATTTCTTGCCATCCTTCTTCCATTGAGGCGGCCTGGTCGATGAAAATTTCCTCGCTTTTACCATCGTGTTTAACGATGTAGCGGGTCGAATGGAAAACGGCAAATTCTGGAACGGAGTAAAAGAAGACCTTGTATTTTCCGCCTTCATTGAAGTTGGCCATCCATCTCGCCCAATTGGATGGCGCGTTGGTTTTAAACGCATTGGTCCAACGTAACTCGCCCAAGTATCCGCCCGCTTCGGTGCGCCAAAACTCTTGTTTACCAAACATTTGGAAACACGAACTTTTGTTATCGATCGTCCCGCCCGCTGCATCAACTTTTTCTTCGCATTCAAATCCCATTACCGGATCTGGATCGCTAAACCAGGGTGCCATTTTCATGGACGCGTCAGGCGTGAGTTCCATGTGAATATGATCGTGGTGTGGGTGAGCACCGCCGTATGCGCGGCTTCTTTGTGCGCCTGTTCGTCCGACACTCCAAATCCAGCGGTCCCAAATAATCAACTGAAC
>JALSKP010000695.1 GCA_026988815.1 Myxococcales bacterium
GTTCAATGTCTATGGATCAACGATGGAGGTATTATATTCTTCGCCTAGATTATCATCAGTAATGATTTTTTCATTCCACACCAACTTTTTCAAGGTTTCATGATTATTCCAAACCGAGGTATGGATCCAGTCCTCATCAATATCTTGTTCGGTCGTAAAGCTGGCGATGATTTCCTCAAGTCTCTTCATGTCTTCGGGATTGTCCTGCCCGATGACAGGTTTGCCGCTTATGCGATAGCGTAGAAGAACTTCGCGGAGACGTTCGGGCGAGAAATCGAAGGACCTTTGTGTCGAGACGACGGCATTTTTGACGCGGTTGACCTCGCCAAAAACATCGAAGGCCGTTCTAAAAATTCTTTTACTATCGGTCGTGTTGAGAAGAAAAACGCCCTTGGGTGTGAGGTGCTTTTTAATAAGTTCAAGAAATTCGATGGAAGAAAGACTCGTGGCCATTGTTCGCCAATTGTAGGAAGCGTTACAGATCACGGCATCAAATTTTTCGTCGGGATGATGAACCAACCAACGTCGAACATCGTCGATATGGTAGGTGACTTTAGGATTATTGAGGACTTCTTCGCCGACGGTTCCTTTTAGAAGTTCGACGTATCCTGGATTAATTTCAACGACAACAACCTTCTCAACGTCAGGATGATTGGTCAGTACGCGTATCCATGAGGCTGATCCTATGCCGACGACGAGAACTGTTTTGGGTTTATCGACAAAAGCGCTCATCGAAAAGGGGCGAATAATCATATTGCGATCGTGGATGAGATCAACCGAAAGAATACCGTCGTAAACCCCTCCGCCAACAATCGTTCCTGTATCGAGCCTCATTAATACACCGGATCGGTTTTCGACGATTTTGACCGCTTTGGGTTCTTGACCGTAGCCATCCCAAAACATCAATCGCTCGTAGGTATGATCAAAGAGTCTTCCATGAACGAAAAATGCTGCGCCTAGAACAACCAGACTTAGGCCTGAAACGGCCAAGAAACTGGAAACTTTGGAATCGGCAAGGGTGTAGATAAGCACGCAAAGAAGCGCACCTCCGATGAGCAAAGTCGCTGCAATTTCGGACAGGCTTAGGGTATCCATAAGGAACCATCCAGTGATAAATGTACCGATAACCGAGCCTATAATATTAGCTAAATAGTAAACTCCGATATTTTTTCCCGCGCTCGTATTGGGAAGGATGCCGTAGTGCATGAGAAGGGGCAGATGGGGGCCCAATAACATGGAGGCAACTAGGATAGGCAATAAAGGCATCGCCAGCGAGCGTTCCATATGCGTTGCCGACTCGGCAATAATGGGAATGACGAGGTAGCCCGCAAGGTTGCCCAAACCGACAAAAAGCGCCAGTGTACGTAAGGAGTGTTTGTGAAAACTACCATATTTTTCGGTGAGTTTTGGAACCAACCCTGCGCCCAAAGCCAACCCAATAAGGTAAACTCCGAGAACAATTGGAAAGCCAAAAGCTCGTCCTTCGGCGCCATAATTGTAGGCCCTTAGCCAGAGGATTTCGTAGGAAAGATTGAGCGCGCCCGAAAGCGCGACGAGTAAAAGGAGAATCTTGGCCATCACGTTTTCTTTTTCAGGGGGATAACATGGGAGAGCACGATGAGGCCTGCAATGATATCAAGCGCCGCGGCAACCCATACTGTTTTTTGTAATCCTAGATTTCCGAAGAGAATTGAAGCAGCGTAAAAACAACCCATTCCCGCACCGAGTGTGTTTACAAAATATAGATAGCCGACCGTCTTTCCGATCTTGGGCTGATGCTTGAGTAGATGGCTCACGAGCAAGGGGAGGGTGGCGCCCATACAGATGGTCGGGATAAGGAGGAGTAGAAAGCTCATTACCCCAGCGCCGAAAACGCCCATTGTCTGGGTTTGTAGTCCAACGAAATTAATCAACTGGATGGAGATGAGTCCGAATAAGGCAAC
Source organism: Myxococcales bacterium (assembly GCA_026988815.1). Taxonomy (GTDB): domain Bacteria; phylum Myxococcota_A; class Bradymonadia; order Bradymonadales; family Bradymonadaceae; genus CALJNB01. Next base: position 1,944 of record JALSKP010000695.1, read on the forward strand.
GAAAATTTCCAGTAGACCAAATCGAATCGCGGGTCGGATTTTTTCGTTGAGCGTCATCGCCCCACCGACGTACCCGCCGATACCCAGACCGAGCAAAAAGGCGGTAATGATGACCGTTATCGATTCCCAGTTGGAGCCGTAAACCACGAAGAGGCATCTTTGCCAAACGAGTTGGTAAATGATTGCCGCGACGCCAGAGATCAAAAACACAAGATATAATTTTTGCGGAGAAATATCTCGAAGAGGTGTATCCATAGTCATCTTTTTGAGTTGAAGGGGAGGTTATCATAATCAGATAGGTCCTTCAATCTGAACGCACACAGGTGTTTTGCTTCTTATAAAAGACGAGTGTGTTCCCTTTCTGAGGGATTTTCTTGTAGGCTCGCACCTTTATCCCCGCCGGGCTACAAGTCACTTTCCAATCCTAAGCAAAGGATCATGTGCATACTAATCAAAGACGTCTTTGGGTTGGTAAAGTTCATTGGAAATGAATCCCGGAACCTGGTGAGAATCAAGCGAAGTTCTACCAACCTTAAAAATTTGGAAAACTTTACCTTTGTAAGCATATAAACATTGACGGTCTAAATGGGAGTATTGTAAAAGTTTCGGACAGATTCCTAAAGCAAGATGTAAACAATGCCAAAATCAAAAAGTGGACTAACCACAGAAATAGAACTTATCGATTTCGATGCTGATTTCTTCAAAACGCATCTCGTTCAACTTGGACGAGCAATGCGATATATTCCAATTCAGGACCATGTTAGATTGATTCTAAGTGAACCTAAAAACGAGATAATGGTTAATTTTCCCGTTAAAATGGATGATGGAAAATACAAGCTTTTTAAAGGCTATAGAATTCAACACAATAATATTCTTGGACCCTACAAAGGCGGAATACGTTTTCACCATGAGGTGACCCTTGGTGAAGTGAAGGCCCTGGCCTCCATTATGACCTATAAGTGTTCCCTTCTAGATATTCCTTTTGGAGGCGCAAAAGGCGGAATCGCGCTCACGCCTTCAGAACACTCAATCAGTGAAATTGAGAATATTACGCGTCGTTTCACCCACACGCTCGGTAATAATATTGGACCCGAATATGATATTCCCGCACCAGATGTGGGAACCAACGCCCAGATTATGGTTTGGATGATGGATACCTACATGAATATCCAGAATGCGGCGCATAAGAATGCCCAACGCGCCATCGTTACCGGAAAATCAATCACCTCGGGTGGCTCTCTGGGTCGCGCTAAAGCGACAGGACAAGGCGTCGTTTTTGCCATCCAAGAATGGGCAAAGGAAAACAATTTTGAACTCAAGGGATCTACTTTTGCCGTTCAAGGGTTCGGAAATGTGGGCTCCAATGCCGCCAAAATCTTGAACAAGCTCGGTGCTAAATGCGTTGCTGTGCAAGATCATACGGGCTCGATTGTTAATCTTGAAGGTCTCGACGGTTTAGAACTGACTGCGCACGTTAAAGAAATAGGCGGTGTTTCAGGGTTCAAAGAACAGAAAGCGGCGAGCGCAGACGATTTTTGGTCTGTCGAATGCGATATCTTTATTCCTGCCGCGCTGGAATTGCAGATTACCAAAGAAGTCGCCGAGCAGCTTAAATGTCGTTTGGTCGCCGAAGGGGCAAATGGGCCAACTACCCTGGCAGGCGAGAAAGCCATGCTCAAAAAGAACATTGAAGTCATTCCCGACCTTATGGCAAACGCTGGTGGTGTTGTGGTGTCTTACTTTGAGTGGGTCCAGAACAAGCGTTCCGAGCGTTGGAAAGAAGAAGAGATTGATGAAAAGCTTCTCTACCTTATGCAGAAAGCCTATCGTGAAATGCGAACCCTTGCCAAAGAGAAAAACATCGATAACCGTACCGCTGCATACGCGGTGGCACTCAATCGAATCAACGAATCCTATGTTGAACGTGGTGTCTTCCCTTAAGCAAAGCATATCGCCGTGTTAAAAATACTCGGCTCGTGTAGGGCGCGACCCTCCGTGGTCGCCCTGAATGTCTCTGTTAAAGTACCCAATGACGGGCGACAGTAGGTCGCACCCGAGATCCTTAGAAATCGATCACACCAGCCTTCATCTGGGAAATTCAGAGTTTCCTACCCAAGCCATAGAGGGTGCTTATTATCGTTTTCGAGGTATCAGCATGCGCGAAATGAAGACATTTTCAGTTTATCTTTCCTTTTTAATCATCTTTTTTTCGATGACCACTCTCGCTTTTTCTTTGGAAGAAATCGTAATGAAGGAAAGCCTTAGCGCGAAAATTTACTCGCCCAAAAATTTCAAATCCCTCATTCCAGAAATCGAAGAAGAAGTTGAACGATCACGTACTAAGCTTATGAATCAGCTAGGTTTGAAGGAGTGGAAGGAAGTTGAGGTTTGGGTGCTGCCCAGCGTCCATGACTACTTCAAGTTAAGAAATGAGAGGTCGCGTGCGCCAGAATGGGCGGCCGGGCTTTCCCTCTCAGATCGGGGCGTCATCATCATCGCAAATGGTGTGGCCACCGGTGGGGAGGTATACAATGTTCGTCAAACCCTCAAACATGAAATGGCGCATGTGGCCATTGATAGAGCCAAAAAGGGGAAGGCTTTTCCAAGATGGTTCCATGAAGGCTTCGCTGTATGGTTCGCAGATGAATGGACGCCAGAAAGAAGTGAACGATTATCTAAGGCTGTTGCGTTTGATCGCGTGAAGAAATTCGAAGACATTGAGCGCAACTTTCCCTCCCATCAGCAGAGCGCAAGTCTTTCCTATGACCAATCTTTTCATTTTGTTCGTTTCTTGGGAAATGATTATGGAGCAGGGGTTTATGCTAAGATATTTAAAGCATTGGATGAAAAAGAATTCGAGGGAGCATTTGAAGAAGCCACCCAACATTCGATGGTTTTTGTCGAAGCGAAATGGATCGCAAAATTGAAAAAAGGGCAGAGCGCTTGGTCGATCTTCAGTGATTCAAGTATTTTATTTTTTGGCGCTACTCTACTTTTCGTAGTAGCTTTTTTGATTAGAAGGAGACGAAATAAATCGCAGCTCGTTAAGATGTCCCACGAAAAAGGTTGGGATTACGACGAAACCCGATACCCCTTACCGGGTGTTTCCACTCCTGAAAAATAAAATGGATTTTGGCCAAAGATGGCTGAAATTGAGTTTGAGAAAATTCTTCTTGAGGAGCCACGGATGGCAACCGAAAACGAAACGAATCTTGATACGCGCGCTGCGCGTTTTCGCCCCGCTGAAAAAAATGAAGAAATGATCACCGACATGTCGATGAGTAGAAAGGCTGTTTTTAGACCCAACGAACACATTGCCGCGCGAAGAGATTTAATCGAAAGTTTCGTCGACGCATGCAAAAAAGACAGCACTTTTATGACGTCCAATCCCACCGCGTTTGAAGAGGCACTTCTTAGTAGCGCATTTGCCGAGGAAGCCCTCGGTCGATTTGACAGATCGTGGAGAACGATTGGAAAGTTAGATAAAAATTCTCAAAGTACGCCCGAAGTCTTGGCCATGAGACGTCGACTCGCCAGATCCTTGGAAGAAGAAGGCCTTGTTCAATCCAATCTCGAAAAGGCGTATTTATTCGAACGCGGAACTTTCAAAGCATTAAGCGGTTTGGAACTCGCCCAAAACCTTTGGAAAGCAAACGCGTCGGTCAGCGAAATTTCGAACTGGCTCGATCGTGTTGTGCGTGAGTTTGACGTCAATCGAGACAGCGCTTTTAGTAAAATGTCCAACTTTATCGCCTCTTGGCTTACCTTTTTGTCGGTCGACGTTGCTCTTCTTGAAGGCGATGTAATCCGAGCCGCTGGTTTGCTTGAACTTTTATCCGAACATCCAGAGTTAACAGGATCAGCGAAAAGAAAATTACGCACCTGTGCTGCAACTTGGTTTTCGGCTGTCGGAGAACTTGGGCTCGCCAAAGATTGTTTTGAAGCCCTTGACGACGTAACAGGCCTTGAGCCTGATACCGAAGAGAGCTACCTGAGAATCATGTTTGATCTCGGCGACCGTGATCATGCAGCCAAGTTCGTCAGGCGACATCCTTTCGGAAGCAACAACCCACGTCGCCGTCTTGTTGACGCGATGATTCTCAAAGACACCAATGCCGCTCAAGCTCTTCTTGAAATTCAAAATGGAAGCTCGATTCATGCACGTGCCTCACTTGATCTCATTCGCCATAATGAGGCGAGCAAGGTTCTTCTCATTGATGCGTTAAATGCGAATTTGCAAAATGACGATTTGTCGGCGCCTTTTCGCGTCGCGCTTTTGTGCGAGCTTTCGAGCCATTACGAACAGCAGGGAAGTGAATCCGAGGCCGCCGATGTTTTAAGGGAAGCCCTTGAGCTCCTTCCCGATCACGCGCCAGCGATCCGCTCCCTCGGACGTTTGTATCATCGGACAGGGGAAATTGAGCAACTGGTCAATCTTTACGAAAACGAAATCGCTGCCCGGATTGAAGAAGAGGGGGCCTGGCGTCGACGTTTTCAGGTGGCCCAACTTTATGAGACCGATTTGCATGACCTCGATCGGGCTTTGGGTCATTATGTGGCGGTTTTAAAACAGCTCCCCAATTATCTTCCGGCCCTCAAAGGTGCTTCTCGTATTTGCGAATCGACGGGACAGTGGGCGCGTATCGCCGGGCTCTTTCTCGAAGCGGTTCCGCACACAAAATCAGAACGTCAGCGTATTTATCTTTTGGATAAAGTTGCCAATCTCGCCGAACATCATCTTTCCAACGATTCGGCGGCGATTGACGCCTGGGAGGAGATTTTATCTCTCATGCCAGAGCACCCCAACGCCCACGCATCTTTGGGTCGACTTTATTTTCGAAACCAACGCTGGCACGATCTTATCGATCTCAACCTTTCTGAATTAAATCTCATTGATGATAAAGAAGAGGTTGCGACTTTGTTTACAAGAAACGGAGAGCTTGCCGAGTTTGAAATTTGCGACTCGCCTTTGGCCGAAAAATATTTTCGAAGAGCGCTTGCTTTCGTTCCTGATTTTCTTCCTGCACTCGAAGGTTTGGGTCGAATTCTTACGCGAACCCACCGTTGGGAGGAATTGGTTGCAATGAACCGTAGCCAACTTGATGAGATTGAAAATCTTTCTGAGCGTTACCGTCAAACGATCATTTTAGCCGAGATTTTTGAAACGCGTTTACGTAAAATTGACGAGGCCGAAAACCTCTATCGGTATGCGTCAACGCTGGAGGAAGATTCAGGGTTTGCTCGTTTGAATTATATTCGTTTGAAGAAAAGCCAACAAAAATGGGACGAGGTCTACGCCTTGGAACTTATGGCCGAGGTCGTAAATCATGGCTACCTTGGGTATATTTGTGAGTGGAAAAAAGAAGAATTCGGTGCAGCTTACGCGCACTATCTTCACGCTCTGCACGGCGAACCCTCAAACTTAATTTGGCTTGATGGATTGAGTCGGACATGGACCGCGGCTGGTATTGCGGCGGGGACTTTAGCCGATGATCTTGAGAATTTACTTCTCTCCCCGATGGACGCTGAATGTAGAGATGCTTACTTTCTCGTCCTTGCACGTCTCAGAGAATTTGAGGAAAAAACGCCTGAGGCCTCACGCGCCTATCGCGCTCACGGTGACAGAACGCGCTTTGAAAACCGCGCTGTCCTTCGTTTGTCGATGGGATTGGGCAATGAAACCCAAGCCTTGATTCAGACAAGACGATGTGAACCTTTGTTTGAGAACGAGTCGCTATTTGTTCTTCCGCGAAAGGGAATGTCAACGACTGATGTTGATAAACTAGTATCGAGTTTTACTAGTCTTGAAAAAGAAGAAAGAGACTGGTTGCTGCGCGAAACCGAAATTTCGGTTGTAGCCAATGTGGACTCTCAAACCTTTCCTCTCCAAGGATGGCTTGGTTTATCCCAACAATTTGGTCGCCTCCTTTCCGGTGAAGAACCCGTCATTGAGAATTGTGAATTTTCTCCTATCCACCGTTTTCTTGGACTTGAATCAAAAGAGAAGGGTGATATTGAATCCTTCAGATCCTATATCGATGAAGAAATTCACGCGTCAACCTCCGTTGATTTAGAAATTCGACGACGATTGGAACTCACCAAATGTGTACCAAAAGAAGAGCGCGATTCAATTTTAAAATCTCTCGTTGGACTCTATAAAGATGAAAATCTATCTCCACTTTTCTCAACATCTGAGAAAATTCTTCAAGGCTTAGAAGGATTCCAGATGTGGAAAAGCTTCATTGTTTTGGGAGATATTTTGCTTGAGGGTGAAGAACTCAAGGACGAGCGGCGAACAACCTTATTACGTCGTCTGGCGGAAATCGAGTCTACCCAATGCCAAGAAAACGAAAGCGCGGCAAAGCGCTATCTCCAATGTTGGGAAGCATCAAACAACCTTTTGGATCTTCAGAAATTGGTTGACATCGCAGAGTCCGCGGACGATTTGGAGCAAGCCTGCCAATATCAACAATTACATTTTGGCGAGATTCGAAACTCAGAATTTGAAACCTCAGAAAGAACGCTTGATGCAAGGCTGGTTTCGGGAATGAAACTCGCCGAGCTGCTCTTTGCGTGTGAAAGGGCGAGCGATGCGATTCATTTGCTTGAAGAAATGACGCACCCCAAAAGTGAGAGTTTGAAGTATCGTAAATTGATATCCTATTTAGGGAAATTACACGCCTCATCAGGGGACGCCAGAAGGTCTGTGAGTTTACTAGAAGAACATCTTCCGATTTCGCCTGGTAAGGAAGACTTAGAAGATTGGAATGTTCTCGTATCAACCTACTTGAATGTTCTTCACGACGTGGACGCGGCTTATCGTTTGCAATGGAAACTTGTACGCGCATTGTCTGATTCTCGCGAGGAGTTGGAGAAGTTGGTCGACATTGCCGTAGATCTAGAAGAGGTTGAGGATTGTTGCGATCAGTTAGAAAAGCTCGCCGATACTTGTGAGGGAAAAACAAAAGCAGACCTACTTTTCTTCGTTGCTCAAATGTATGAAGAGGAATTGTTTTCTTCAGAGGAATCCGTTCGTATCTACGGACGTCTCTTGACTGAGGATTCGATTGAGCTTGATGATCGCATGCGTTTAGACTGCCAGCGGCAGAAAGCATTCGCTTTATCTCGTGTGGTTGGACAGGAACAAAAAGCACTTCACGCATTTAGGAATTTGGTTAAAGACGAGGTTTTTGAACCTTCGACTTACCGCGGAATGGTAGATCTTTTTACTAAGTTACAAGCATTTGACCGCGCACGTTGTTCGGAGCAAATTCTTCGCGTTCTGGGATGCGACGTCAATATCGTAGAATTTCGAGCCAAACAAAGTCCATCAAGAGAAGCAGGTTTGAGCACCTTCGTTAAGCATGTATTTCCGTCCGAATTCTCTTCGGTCTTTGGAGCCCTTCGCGCCCTCATGCCTTTGGCGGAAAAAGTGTGGGGTGAGGAACTTCCGCAACGAAAAGCCATGTCGGGTGAACGTCTAAAAGGAGGCCGCGTCCTTGAGTCTCTCGAAGATGGATTCGCAGGATTTGGAATCAAAAAATTCAGAGCTATCGTTGGCGACGCGGGCCCTTTAATGCCCCAAGTCATCCCTGATGGTACGGTCTGGTTCAATTCCGATCTTCTTGAAAACTCGACCCAAAGTGAGATACGTTTTTACACCGCCTATGCCGCGGCCATTGGTTGGTCGGACATCTCAAGTGTTCTTTCCCTTGATGGACGTGAACTTTGGCACCTCCTTGAAGGCATTGTTTACAAACAAAGCGGCCAAGGTTTTAGCGATCGTATTGACGCAAAAAGCCAGGACTTCGCCGAGCTCTTTTCAAGCGCTTTTTATGCCGTAGCAAGAAGAAGAATTGTTCAGGCAATGGACACTGAGATCAGTGATTTCTCGAATGCCTATTGTGAAGCGTGGCCAAAGAATCTCCAAACTTTTGCGATTCGATACGCCGTCGCCATTTGTGGTGACGTCTACGCATCGGTATCAGCGCTGTTGAAAATGAATGGCTGGGAGGGCAAAGTCGAGGAGGCTGCGACCCAAAGTTTCATCCGACGCGATGCCCAAATTCAAGATCTTCTATCCTTCGTGAATAGTAACGATTACTACGAATTACGATACTCGCTGGGACTCTCTGGCAAGCCCTCCCTTTCCTAATTTACCAAAAATCCTTTAAAACTTAGGCCGGGACCTTGTTCCGCCGCAAAGACCGTAGGGCGTGGCCTTGGCCTCGCCGCAAAAACCGTAGGGCGTGGCCTTATGCCTCGCCGCAAAAATCGTAGGGCGTGGCCTTGTGCCTCGCCTCGCCGCAAAATAAACGGGATGATAAATTCGAAAACCAACATTGAAACCACACTATATTTTTGCTGCACCTGCAAGGGATGACCCAGGCGAGGCACGAGGCCACGCCCTACAAAGAAAGACCGGTATCCGACTGAAGAAATCGAGTACTGCGTGGCCTTGGCCTCGCCGCAAAAATTCCCATCGCCGGATACAGGCGCGACGACAACGAAAGGGTCCAACGAAAGTAAAAATAATTAACAACTATCG
>JALSKP010000696.1 GCA_026988815.1 Myxococcales bacterium
ATAACCGGACAAAATTGCGGTGCCTCAAACATAAATCCCCACTAAATATGATCGCCAATCAGACGGGTGACAACACCAGAGGGAGAGGGGATCAGAATCCCACCGAAAAGGATCACACTAGGCTCGGATCTTTTCTCCTACCACGTCACAATTTCGCTAGGTTCGCAGCTTTGTGTTTAGGGGTGACGACAAACTCCAGGCCAACAAGAGGCAAAACCTTCCCTGGCATTGAATCGACAGTATTCGTTTAGGGCGCACTCGAGGTCCTCTGTGCATGAGGGTTTTCCATTATCAACGTAAGGTTGGCAGGTGTGCGGATCGCTATTTCGTCCTTGTTCGCAAAGGGGGTTTGGCGCGCAACGACACGCAGATCCCGGTTGACAAGTCGGCACAAGACCACCTTTTTTGATGCCCGTTTGGATGGTGTTCGGACGACAGCTTTGGCCGTCGTTTAATGAGGAGCCGCAAGTGAGGGTGTCCAAATGGCAGAAGAACGAATCTTCACAAATCAAAGACGTTGTTTCGAGTGAACAAGGCGCGCCGATTCCTCCACCGATTTCAACGCAGGTGTTGTTGATGCATTTTAAACGTTGTGGATCTTGGCAAGGGATTTGTTCGCAATTTTCGTTCACCTTGGCGGCAGTTTTACATGTTTGGTCACAATATAAACCCGCCTCGCAAATTTCTGAGTCGCAGTTTTCTCCCATCTTTCTGAGCGCAATACAGGATCCCAAAGCTGAACGAAGAGGTCGATCGCAAACGCTATTTACCCCGCAATTTGTGTTAAATAAACAACTTTGTCCGAGTTGTACCGATCGTTGACATGTGCCATCGATACATAAATCTAAGATTTGATTATCGTAAACCTGAAGCTGTTGGCAGGGGAGAGTGTCTGAACACGCTTCACCAAAACCCACGACCTCGGTACATACGCCAAGTAAACAACGTGAATTTTGACAATTATCGCTTTCTTGATCGCAGGGCTGACCGACGGCTATGAGCGTGCGTTCGACGCAGATGCGTGTGCCATTTCCAGGGTCTTCACACACATCGCTCGTGCCATTACTTCCAACACCATATCCGAGGTCTCCGCTTCGGCGTCCTGCGTTCGGCCATCTTTTGAAAGATCCCTCTTTTGAGTCATGTCATGAGGAGAAACATCGGTCATTTTTCTCCCAAGATCTTTTGTTGGTGTTTCTCCTTTATCAAAGGGCACATCTGGTCCGGTATCGGAGGAGTTTGGAAGTGGGGTTGGAGTTTCAGAACAGCCTAAAACGAAAATGAAGATCGCGAGAATAAAGAATGTGGATTTTGACGTCATCTGTTTTCCTAAGAAATGGGATTCAATAACGTTGATGCTAGGTACCTCAGAAAGGTTCCCGCTAAAATCTAATCTCCACATTTGGATAACGCGCACGCGGCGATTTGGAGGGTTAGGTTTTTGGACTAAAACGATAAGGTTTGTTTACAGAAACCGAACCACCATCAGGAGCCGGAAATTTCATAGATTTGGCCTCGTTGACCATGCAACGATGAACTTTGCTCGATAGACCCGAAGCTTTTGCGGTGGAGACTTTTCCAGTGCCATTGATACGTACAAATAAGTTAACTTTTCCCGCAAGTGCCGGGTCGGCTTTTAATTGTCGCTCATAACATTTTCGCATGGCTCCTTGGTGCTTGCGAAATACTTTCCCAAGGTCTTTTGCAGCCAACGATCCAGTATCTTTGTCGCTGACTTTCTTTGGATGTTGAACATTGGGTCGTTTTTTGAGCGCGTCCATATCGGAGGCGATCGATTGGGCGAGATCTGATGTTGCTACGCCGCTGAGCATTGCAAGGCTATCCGCATTTTCTTTTGCTTCTTTGAGTGGATCGATTTTCACTTCGATCTTTTTCACTTCAACCTTTTTTTCCACCTTTTTGATCGTTTCCTTCGGTTTTCCAGAACAGCCATCACAGCCAAATCCGACCATCGAAAACACACTCAAAACAATAAAATACTTTCTAACCATTATTTCTTCCAATAAGAAAATGAATACAATTTCAGCGTCACATTGTTTCAGAATTTGACTTCATTTCAAGGCCCCATCGTGCAAAATTGAGTATTCTTTCAATCTTTCTAAAGAGATATTTAAATAATGGGCCAGATCGACCAGACTTTCCTGAAAACAGTTCGAGTCAATGCTAAAGGTGATGTTAATTTTTTCCGCAAATTCTTTCGCAGAAATGCGAATAGCGTCTTTTTCCTTCAGCCAATGTTCCAGTGAATCGAGATCAGAATAGGCAAGAATCCACTTCAGTTCTTCGCTAGGGATGACCTTTTTAATGTCAGCTTGGTCGATACTTTCTCGGGCGCTTTCTCGATACGCACGAGCGAGACCACCTGGTCCGAGTTTGGTTCCACCGAAATATCGAACGACGGCGACCAGGCAATTTTCTAAAGCTTGCCCTTGCAATAACTGTAATATGGGGAACCCGCCCGTTCGAATTGGCTCACCGTCATCGCTATATTTTTCATAGATTTGATCGATATCAGATTGTTTAATGCGATAGGCGAAACAAAGATGGCGAGCATCGTAGTAGCGTTTGCCTAACGCAGCTAAACGGGTTTGAGCGAGCGCAAATTTTGCTTCATAACCCTCTTCTTCGTCCAAAGGTTCGGCGAAGGCGAGGAAACGACTTTGTTTGACGATGTGCTCGCATTGCCCTTGTTGGAGAAGAGTTTGATAAGGATGTTGGATTTTCAAAACGCGCACTCACAAATGAAGCGGAGGTTCAGAATTTAGAGCTCTCTGGTAATGATGGACATTACCTTCGCGTGTAACAATTTATGACGTCCATTAAAGAGGACGAAGGCTCGATTGAAGCTCGAACACCACCCAATTAATTGTTCAAAATCGTATTCATCGAACTGACGTCGAGATGCGGCGCGTTCGGTGATGCGAAAACAGACTTCATTTCCTTTCTTAAGTTTGAGTTCTTCCGCAGAGGCAAGAAAGGGATCATAGCAAGGCACAAGACCACATTTTCGAGAGAGAATAACGGATTCTTCCGTGTCCCAAAGTCCGTGTTTTTCCCAAATTACGGGAAGTTTCTGGACGGATACAAAGTGTCCCACTTTTTCAATGAGCGCCCTAGCACTGTCGGAGGGACGAAACTCGGGTGGGGTTTCGATGATGATTGCTTTTGCGGAAAGCGCCTTAGCGCGTTCAAGGGTTTTTTCCCACGCCGCCTCAAAAGAAGAGGGTAGCTCTTCCTGGTTTTCTTCGTAAGCCTTTAGCAGAATTTCGGGAATGCTTCGGTCGGCATGGAGAACAAAGGCAAATCCTTTTGGAGATTTTGTACGCCAAGTATTGAGTGTGGAAATGGAGGGATCGGCGGCTTGTGAACTTTCGTTTCGAACTTCTAAAGCATTGCAGAGATCAAAATATCGATCCCAACCGCGTTTGATTTCATCGGTACCAAAATAGATCATATGACTCTTATTTATCTAGTAAAACGTTGCCCTTTCCAGATTCAGCAATTAGTGCGTCGATTCTTTTCAAAGCGCTATTTCGTTGCTTCCAGAAAACATTGAAGCGGGACTTATCTTTTGCGCTTGCATTTGGGAAGAGTAATTCCAAAGTAGTTTCTTTTTTTAGTTTTCTGAGCTCTTCCACCATCTCGCTTGGGAATACAGCGGTCCATGAAAAGCGTCCTTTTACACGTCCTGAGGCTCTGAGCCCGAACGCTACGTTGGACACTTGGTCGACTAGGCCATCCTTATCCACACCCAAGTGCGAGGGTTTTCTTTCAAAGCGATTCCAATCATTGACAAGATAATCTCGAAGCAAGACGCCCGATAATTGCCTGGCAAAGTGCAAGTTCGAAACCTTTGTTTTATCGAAAGTATGATCTCCTTTTTTGGCATTCTTGGTGGATCCAAGTGTCGAACGCCATTTGTTAACATTGGCAATTGAGAAAGACTCTTTCGAGATCGGTTGAATAAATGCTCTTACTTTCTGACCTTTGGCCGATGTAAAACGGGGGTCCCATTCTTTTAGGTCGCCACCATCAATAGTAATAACGTTTACTTTATTTTGGTTGAAGGGACAGTGAAGTAGTTCACACATTTTTTGTGCCGCGAGGATTTTATCCAAACCCTTAGGTTCCGTTTCGGGGATTAAAATAAAACGATTTTTTTCCTTCTCAAAAATGAGTGCTTTTGCCTTACCACTTGCTTTTGAGATAAAAGCCATTCCATCAAGACCGGTGATTTTCTCTGAAGGTGAATTTTCTTTGACGATTGTTGTTTTCTTTCCGTCCTTTTTTTTCGCTTCTACTCCTTCTTTTTTCACCTCTTGGATTTTATCCAAAGTATTTTTTTGTGCTTTTTCAATTGGTGGTTTTTCTTTTGGCTTCTCTTTCTTATCGGGCGTCGTGGGCGTGGCCTGAACCCCCTTCAGCGAATCCAGATAACCCAAAGAATCGGCATAAATAACGCCAGCGATGAGCAGCCCCGCAATAAGAAAGATCGCCAGAAAAAGACCCACGGGTGATTTTTTCTTTGGCGCCTCGTCTTGAATCTCCGAGATTTCAACAAGCGCGACATCAATGGTGTCGTCGAGGGATGAGGGGAGGTTTTGTGTGGGCAGAATATCCTCAGGAAGTTTCTCTCTTTTCATTGCAAACATTTGCATCGTCTTTTGAACTTCCGGTTCTCTTTTCGTTTGAGCATCCGGCTCCTCTAGCGACCGAAGGACCGACGAATCGGAGACAAGGTCGACATCTTCGAAGCTCGTATCTGAATCTTCCGTCAATGGAGGCGCGGTTGGACGATCATCGTTCAATATAATATCGGAGTGTGTTTCCTGCTGCGTTTTTCTTCCTTCCTCCAAAACACCAGATAGATTGTCAAGGATTTCGGTTTCTTGACCCTCAGCTGAATCCTCACCTTGGAAGGTACTACGATCTACAGATCCCGTTACCTTGGCGAGAAGGGCGTGAGCCTCGGCGGCCATACGTTTTCGAAGTTCTCCAAAGACGGGATGTTTGGAAATGGGCATCCAATCTCCGCCCGCCTCGGCGATATCTTCGGCGCCAAGAAGCACGCCACCTTTGATTAGTTGGGTGAGACCATATTTATCAACGGGTTCGTATATTATTCCCTCAACACGGAGCCGAAATTGCCCCTTGCCAAGTACGTCAAGAATATCGGTCGTGGGTAATTTGATAAATCCACTTCCACGATTTTCGGAGGCCAATCCTGGAGGAGCAAGTTTTTTATCCAGCTCTTGAAGTTGAATGAGAAGGGAATCTTCTTTGGGGGCCGGTACGAAATGTTTGATCGTTTTGGGGACCTTAATGATCGGTTTGGTAGCGCTCTTTTGAAGAGAAAGTATACCGAGTTGCGCCTTTTGAGGCGGCCGTTTTTTCTTTTTCGCTTTTTTCAAGAGATTGGCAAGTTCCGATGTTTTCATCGCCCGTCGAAAAGCGGGTTTTTCTGGTACCGCTGGCACAGCCTCAAGGTTTTCCTCGCCGTCTTTGAGTCCCAGTTTGGCTGCTTTTGCACCGATATCGGAAATGTTTAAGGGGAAGGTGATCGGCTCCGTCGGCGCGGCAACAATGAATTCTCCGTCGATCTTAATCGCAGAAAGAGGGTGTTCAACGGTCTGATCTACATCGCTTTCTTTTCCCTTGTAAACTTCGTTGACTCGCATGCCCGGAGGTGGCTTCGTTTTATCATCAACTTCACTTTCGATAGCCATTGTAGGTTCGTCAAAACTGCCCGTGATGAGAGGCGGGTCGGAAAAGGCATCCGAACCTAGATCCATTTCCATACGTGACATCGCCAACGCTTCTTTGAACGCTTTTGGCGCTGATTGGGGAAGGTTTACAGAGGTCTCAGCAAGTTCGCGTTCAAACCCCATTGGCGCACCAACAAAGGTCGAATTGGTCTTTCTTGAAATGTTTTCTGCCTTTCGCACCGCATCAATGCTTGCTTGGGAAGTTTTTCGGGAGCGCTTACCCACGCGTTTGAGGATGCCCGAATGGGTCACCGTTAAGGGCTCTTTACATTTGGGACAAGAAACTTTTGATCGGTTCTTTTCCTGGATTAGAAAGGTGGCTCCACAATGTGCACAACTTACTTTTGTACTATCAGTGGGGTGGTCGGCCATTGGGTCTCATCTCAAAAAGAATAAAAAAAAATAGCCGATAATTGCAAATTGCTCAACCCTCCAGGTTGGGCGTACAATATTGGGCTAGGAATGACGTGCGTTTGAAAACCTTGGAGGCTAAGCGTTCAGCGTTTCGTCAGCCGGTATACGCAAAACTTGGCCAGGATAAATTTTATCAGGATGACTTAACATCGGCTTATTGGCTTCAAAAATCTCTGGATAGCGAGACGACTTCCCGTAATGCGCCTTAGCAATCTTGGAAAGATTGTCGCCTTTTACAACAGTGTAAAAGGTGGCTTCAGGTTCTGGCGTAACCACTTCCATCTGTGCGTCTACTTGAGCAATACCTTCTGTATTTCCGATGAGTAGAACAATTTTTTCGAGATCGGATTGGCTTTCAACAGTGCCCTGAAGGGTCGCAATATCGTCCAAAACAGTGATCTCTAAATTCTCAACATTGACGTCGAAATCCCATACGATATTCGTGAGCTGCATCGCTTTTTGGCTCTCTCTTTCCGCTTTTTGTTCAGAGAGAACTTTCTCTCGAAGATGATTTACTTCAGGTTCAGCCGCAGTCTCTTCCACCACTTCTTCTTCCTCAGAACCAAAAATCTTAGCACCGGCATTTTTTACGAAATCAAAAATTCCCATATCTTCTCCTTATATATTTCCGATTTGCGAACCAATCCGCACAATCTATAAAACTCAAAATTCTTCATTTTGAGTGAGCTAAAGCTAAGAGCACAACGCTTTTTTGGCAACCTCAAAACGACGATACGTGTCTTAATTCCGCCAATGATGTGAAATATTTTAGAACAAATGACCAAGATGCCGCCGTCCCAAGAAAAGAAGTTGGTTTGCACCATTGCCTCCCAGTCGTTAGAAGGTTCGCCATGGATATACTCGATAAAGTTGATTTTTCGACCCTCAATCCCGAACAAAAAGAAGCTGTCGAGCATTTCGGCGGACCCCTCCTTCTTTTAGCCGGTGCTGGCAGCGGTAAAACAAGGGTCATTACCTATCGGATCGCAAAGCTTTTACAACGCGGTATTCAACCCAAAAACATCTTGGCCGTTAGTTTTACCAACAAAGCGGCAACAGAAATGCGGGAAAGGGTTGGACAACTGGTCGGTGAAAAACGGTCGAAAAAAATCTATTTGAGCACCTTTCATAGCTTAGGCGCTGAAATTCTGCGCTCCCATATTGACGTTTTAGGCTACCGACGACCCTTCACGATTCTTGATTATGCAGATCAGTTGGGCGTTGTGAAATCGATCATGAAAGAAAAAAATATCGATTCTAGCACCGTCGATGCAAAGGCCGTTCTATCTATGATCAGCAAGGCGAAAATGGAATTCAAGCAACCCATCGCCATTCCCTCGCTAAAATTCAACCCCCTCATGCCTTTCGCACAACGCGTTTTTAATACCTATCAAGGCAACTTAAAATCTCTAAATGCGACCGACTTTGATGACCTTATTTGTCTGCCCATCGAAATCTTTGATAAAGACGAAGAAGTGCGTCAAAAGTACGCCCAAACCTTTCAATATGTCATGGTCGATGAGTACCAAGATACCAACGCAACCCAGCTATCCTTCATCCGCCATATTGTGGCCGAACACCAAAACCTGGTTGTCGTAGGTGACGACGACCAGTCGATTTATGCCTTTCGCGGAGCCGTGAGCGGCAATATTTTGGAGTTTGAGCACGAATTCGATAATACAAAAACCGTTAAACTTGAACAGAATTATCGCTCGACCAATACGATTCTCAATTCGGCAAATACACTTATTCTAAATAACGACTATCGAAAGGAAAAAAACCTTTGGAGCGATAAAGGGGACGGCGAAAAGGTGCGTGTTATATCGGCCCACGATGAGCACGAAGAAGCCGAATTCGTGATCGCCGAGTGTGAAAAAATACACGCTAACCTCGATATTCCTTACAATGAAATGGCGATTCTCTATCGCGTTAATCCTCAATCCAGACTCTTCGAAGACGTGTGCTTGCGTTACAACCTTCCCTTCACCGTCGTTGGTTCTCAGGAATTTTACGATAGAAAGGAAGTAAAGGACGCCATTGCGATGTTGAGGGTCTGCCTCAATCCACTCGACGAGGTTGGACTGCGTCGAATAGTCAACGTACCTCCGCGCGGCATAGGACCGACCACCCTCGCCAAAATTTCTGACCATGCTGAAAAGCATTCGATTTCTTTTTTCCAATCCTTAAAAGGATTTGGATCCGGCGAGATCGGCGCTTTAGGTCATGCGGCCCAAACGAAAATAGGTCGCTTCCTGCAAACCCTCAAAGTGTACAAAGGTAAATTTGAGTCATCAGCTTTACCCCTTCACGACCTCGCCAGGGACCTGTTTAACGAACTCTACTTCTTAGAATACCTAAGATCGTCGGAGCTTTCCGACTATATGGCCAATCGGCGCCTTCAAAACGTTGACGAGTTTTTATCTTCCTTAGGCGAAGTAAAAGCCTCGTCGGCAAAATCCTTAGAAGACTTCCTCCTTCGCGTTGCTTTGGATAGAAGTACCCAAAAAGATGATGAGGACGGCGGCTTAAAAATGATGACCGTTCACGCCTCAAAAGGTTTGGAATTTAAAGTCGTTTTTTTGGTCGGCTGGGAAGAAGGATACTTTCCTCACCAGCGCAGTATTTCTGAAGGCGAGGCAGCGATTCAGGAAGAACGACGTCTGGGCTACGTGGCCATTACGCGAGCCAAGGAGCACCTCGGTATTACTTGGTGCCGACATCGTCAAAAGTTTGGCCAAGAGATGTCCCGCGAACCTAGCCGTTTCTTGGAGGAGCTGCCTCTTGAGTCCTGCGACTTTACCAACGCCGAAGAAACGGCATCCCTGGTGAAGAAAAAAGAGGAGCGCAATAAGCGTAATTTAGAGGCATTGCGTTCTGCGATTTTCGATTAATTTCTCCAAAAATGAACTCAACCAGATTTACGTTATCGCGGACCTGTGTAAATTTTCGGGACGAACCTATTGGGAGGCTAAGGTTCTTGACACCAGGTATCGTTCTCACACACCTCGGTTGGTTTACAATCCTCTTTGGTTTGGCAACGCGTAAATTCCTGGCACGCTTTGAAAATACAGGTTGGAAATTCATTCGGACAATCGGCATCCTCGTCACATTCCTTTTCGGTAAATCTGGACTGTCCGTCGCGACCGATAAGACAACCGCGGACCTCGTCGGGCTTGGGTCCGCCAAACTCAGCACAAGCCAAGGTCATTGCACATAATTGGAAAGAAGAATTGCATATTGTTCCGCGGGCGCAATCTATATTCTTTTCGCAGGGTGCTTTGTTTTCCCGATTTGGATCTGGAAAAGAAGATGTTTTCATATCGACTTTCAGCGCCGTATCCATTTTAGAAGCATCGAATAGGTCGATAATCGTATCATTGCCAACATCGGAAATCTGAGCGCTCGTAGATTCATCGGTGCACGACAAACAAAAGGCGAGGACAAAGATAGTAAATGATTTTAGTATATTCACGCAATTTCTCATAGCTCGTAGGGGGGCATTCGGGGTCAAACTGGATCATTTCTCCCTTATCATTATGTGTCATCTCTATGCCGGATAAAATATAATTCCCACACGAGATACGTTCGATTTTTTCATTAGAACCAATATTTCGGCTAGGGTTTCCTACCCGCTGATCTAAGGAATAATCATTTCCGTAAAGTGTATACCCACCGACGCCGGATTCTGATGCGTCTAGGTAAACACTAATCTGATCTGCGCCGTCGGCGTTTTGCCTTGTTCCGGGGTTGAGGGGTTTACGGCATTCCAGGCTAACGACACCTAAGATTCCTTTTCCATCGGTTCTGACACTAATTCCATTCATCAAATAGTTAGGCGGACAAAGCTTCATCGGAACGGGACCTACCATTTGTCCTTTTGGCGCTCCAACCTTTTGCAGGAAACGCTTATGCATAAGCTGGGCAAAGTTCCCCCATCTCCTAAATCCTTTTATCAACGAATAATACCAAGGCGGCGCCGCACCCTTATTATGTAGAAATCGCCAGTTTTTGGTATAGCTTTGGGAACTAAAGGGCGCGCAAATAAGTTGAAAATCACCAATATAACGACTATTTTTGGCTGAGGCGCCCATTACGCCGATCATCATTCCGGGGAGAAGGGCGGGTTTGTTATTGATAAATAAGGGCGACTGATCTGCTTGGTAT
>JALSKP010000697.1 GCA_026988815.1 Myxococcales bacterium
TGATTTACGAGGTCGCCTGGTCGGGGCATCTTGATGTTCTGGGCTGGTTCCCGCTAACGATTGCGTTAACAATCCTAAGTTATCGTACAGGAACGCGTTGGATTATAGGCGCCGGTGTGCTTTTGGGTCTCAGTATTTCAGCGAAATTTATTGGCTTCATCATCTTGCCCCTGATCGTTTTTGCGCCAAGTAAATTGAATCTCGCGAGGTTGAAATTCATCCAGCAACGTGTCCTTTTTATAGGTGTTGTTTTTACAACTATCGCCTTATCCTACCTTCCCTTTATCTCTCAGGGTCACCTGTTGGATGGCTTTGGATCTTATGCCAAAAGTTGGAAAAACAACGAGGGGTACTTCCGTTTGTTTGAACGTTCGGCAGCCCTTACGATGATCAATCCCGAGATACGTCGTCAAAACATGGGCTCAGAAAAAGACAAAAAAGATCCGATTTTGAAGTTCCCACAATACGATCAATTGGCCATGAAATACGGTTTTACGAAAAGTTGGAAAGGGAAAATAATACCCAATACCTCATTCCGTCGTAGTCAGATTACATCGACGCTGGCTAAAGGCATCGGCGCTTTAGCGATGGGTTGTTTTTTGCTTTTATTATTATTGCTTCGCCGAAATGTGTTGGAATCCTCCCTTCTGCTGATCTTATTATTGTATGTGATCGCGCCGACAACCATGCCTTGGTATATCGCCTGGTTGGTTCCCATGGCCGCATTGACGAATCATAAGTCCGCGATTTTTTATAGCCTTCTCGTTCTACTCGGGTACGCGTCGTGGGTGAGTTCGCATAACGGAGGGCCATGGGCGATTCCCGATTGGGTCCTCGTTGTAGAATATCTTCTGCTCACGGGAGCGTTGATTATTTTTCCCAATTTTGAAAAGCGTAGTCCGTCTTTGCTTAATAGGGATCTTCGCTCAGACGACAGTCTTCTAACATCAAAGTATTGAAATAGGCATCATTGAAAAGATGGCGCACAAAATCGTAAATCGCACAAAAGGAAAATACGAGAAGAAATCCCTGGTCGAAAATGGGCCAGATCCATCGCATACTTTAGAGATAGTGTGATCATTTTCTGAGGAATGAAAAGAGGATTGATTGTAGGGTTACCTACAAAGAAGAAAATACCTCAGACACTACTTTAGAGAAGTTGGAATGTTTGTTTTCTTGAAAAAAACGCAAAGCATGGGACTCTGTGTTTTGATGCCATGGAGGGTATTATGAAAACCTTGTTATTTCTGATTCTATTTAGTGTTGGCTGCGCGGCGTCGATGAAAAAGAGTCGAGAGCAACCCAAAGAATCTACGGATTTACGTTTGATCGTTCGAGACTTTCACCAACAAATGCGTTGGGGTCTATGGGAACGCGCATCGATGTATATGGAAGAATCGCAGAAGAACGAATTCATGGGACGATTTGATGAGCTCGGCGAGGATTATAAAATCACGGACCTAGAAGTAAAATTGGTTACCAAGAGCGGCGAGAATTCCAATGTTGAAGTTGAACAACAATGGTACCACGAGCCGAATATGACCTTGCAAAAAGACCGCTTTATCGAAGAGTGGCATTTGGGATCTGAGGGTTGGCGTTTGGTAAAGCGTTCAACCAAAAAAGAATTTAAGAAAATCAAGAAAGAAAAAGAAGAAGCGGAAAAGCTCGAAGCGGAAAAGGAAAAGCTAAAGCTCGAAGCGAAAAAAGAAGCAGAGGCGCAAGAGGCTCAGCAACATCGAAACACCCTACCTAAAGAATAGTGTCGATTTAAAGGGCCAGGACGACCAAGGCCGTTGAGTTATCTCGTCCGACTTTAGCAACCGCGTTTTTAGTGAGCGCTTCGGCAACCCGTTGCGGCGAGTCTCGGTTTTCCATTACCAGAGCAAGGGTGCCGTCATCATCGGTTTCACCGTGAGCGCCATCACTGGTCAGGATAAACATATCCCCCTTCTCGACAATCAAATAACCTAAGAGGTCGATTTCCGGAAAATTTTCTTTCGCGACCGCGCCGAAATTATCAATACGATCGAGATCAACCTCGATCGAGGTACTCATGAATCTAGAAATCGTTCGATTGGACAAATCGTCGTTGGCGATTTCTTCCGCCGTTTTTTCACCCAAATTTGTCAAAATAGTCGCCAAGGTGTGATCGGTAGTCAGGGAATACAAAATGCCCTTGCGGACGAGCACAATACGCGAATCTCCAACGTGACAAATGCCAACACGATCTCTGGCGATAATCATTCCGCTCAAGGTCGTTCCGCCGCTGTTTTCTTCAGGAAAAAATTCGCCAGCTTCGGCCAGAGTCTGGCCAACATTTTTGGCGACAAGGCGAGCGTAGTAAGTGGGAGATTCGGCCAATCCTTCGCTTCCAATTTGAGCCCACGCTCTTGCAAAACCAGAACATGCAGATTCCACGCTTAAGCCACTAGCCCGTTCTCCGCCTTTAATACCGCCAATACCATCGGCAACGCAGAAAAAACCGGACTTATATTTTTTAGATCCGCAAATCGCTCCAAGTTGAATGAAGCCGCACGAATCTTGGTTATTTTTTCTGAAAATATAATTCCCAATCGTGGAATGCTGTCCGACGGCGAAACCTGAGACCTCTTCCAATTCTTTCGAGATTTGAAAGAGAGAGCGCTTGACGTCTTGCCAATTCGCGAAGGCGAGATCGCCATAAGGAGAAACCGCACCTGCTAGAAATTGTGTGACGCCGGGGTACATCAAGCCTTCACGTTGAAGGTGAGCCTTGTTTTGTAACCAGGTCGCAATTTCATGACCTCCCGGAAACTTTCTATTTTGAAAGGCTTCGTACAACAGCACGCTTAGTATTTTGAAATCTCGCCAAACCGTTTCTTCTTTGTGTGAGTCATCTTTTCTTACGCGTGGATAGGCTACAAGAACGAGTTCAGATTTCTTTGCGTCCCAATAAAGTTCTTTTTTTCGTACGCCGTGGAGCCAGATATTTTGGTCGTGTAACTGGCCCACTTGTTCACTTAATTTAATAAGTGCTTTTACTACTTTATCCTTAGGAAGGGATCGCCAAACCCCGTCCTCAAACGCGACTAAAGTCGTTTCGGAGAGCACGAGTAAATGATCGCCGTCGGAGATATAAGTAAGTCTGGATTGGATGTCGTTCAATTCGTCTGGGAAGCGAATACCGTAATGAAAGAAAGAAATTTTCCCATCGCTTTCTGCGTGATAAATTCCTGCTTTGTCGTTACCCATAAAAAGAGATTTGAGCGTTGTTGTTCTCTCACCAAAATCGACGCGCTGATCGGATTTATACATCACTATCCTCATCCTCGCTCGAAATCGTTGTAACATCCGTTCGACTTCCCTCACCCCAGTCGATGGCAGCGGGAAGATCTGCGGTTTTTCGCGTTGTACTCGCTTCGAAGTTCGAAGGGTCGTGAAAATGAAAGCAAACATTTCCCAAAGAGATTTCGTCGCCCGGTGTTAGTAAACCCGTAGACGATAATTCTCGCCGATTAATATATACTTTCTGGCGAGTACTCAAGGATTCGACGGTCCACTCAGGTCCGTCCCGAAAAAAAGCAAGATGGCGGAAGGCAATAAATTTTCGCTCTACATCGAGGAGGCTTGAAAGATTCCAATCCGGCTGTTGATATCCATATTTTTTCTCGTAAACAGGATTGAAAGATCGACCGAGTATCACTTTTTTCAAATCACCTAGTAGAAAGCGCGGTCCGCAAATCTCTCCACCCCGCTTTAAGAAAAGCGTGGTTTGGGTCGCCGATCGAAAGAGTTCTTTCTTTTTTTCTAACCATCGTTTTAGTTGTTGAGAATGGTCTTCGAAAACGAAATCTACGCATCCAATTCTAATCGTATCGCCAGTTGAAATAGGTGTGCGAATGCTAGTACTACCAAGCTCCACGCCATTGACAGAGGTCCAACAATTGGGCGCCTTGGGCCGTAAATACCATTGATTACGTTCAAGAACCAAGCGAACATGAGGCGCCGCAAATTTGTAAATTTCATGATCTTCAAAATTATAGAAGAGAAGATCAACAGGACCTTGTTGGGGATGAAAGCGTCCTAAGTAGACTTCCGTGCCGTAGATATTGAGCCGATTCGAGCCAGACACAAATGTAGCCAACGGAGGCAAGGCGTGTTGTTTTGAGAGATCTGGATCCACAGGTTCTTTCCAACCGCGAATTAAATCTAAAACTTCTTTTGAAGAATGGGCCACTCTGAAATCTTTTAGTTAAGGTAATACAAAATAGCAATCTTTTGTGCATTCGTCACGGTAGATCCGCCTTTATTTGGGATTGATGGATCGAGTTGGTCGACCCAAAGCACCTTAGAGCATCGGAATAATGAAAGTCGCGAGAATGAAACCAACAAAAGAGAAAAAGATAAGGAGAAGACAACCGCCTGCCAAAAAGAGTGGCAATTTCGACTTTTGCTTCGTTGGGCCACCTGTTCCACTTTGATCAAATTTAGGAGTAGAGGGCGCCGACAACCCTACATTTTGAGGCGCCGATTGCGGCATCGCCGATGCAGCAGGTGCCGCTGCTGGAGCAGCAGCGCCTGGAGGCGTTGGCTCGGCCCATACCGGATCCGCTGAACCCGCTGGCGGAGCTCCAAGAGAATCCGGCTCTACCGTCGCACTGGAATTTTCGATGTCTGACACTTGCGGTGAAAATGCATCAATGGGTTTCGAACCACCCGGTGCATTCAAATCAAAAACCGAAGAGGTTTCGCCTAAACCCGCTGGAGCAGAAGGCTTGGGAAGATTGAGAGCCTTCGTCGGAATCGTTTTTTGACTGTCAAAGGGATCTAGCGTGGCAACTTTGCCTACCACGCCTGAGGCGGCTTTTGATGCCGAGTCTTTCGCCGCCGCAACTTCGTCCGCTGCTTGTTGCATCATTTCCGGAGAAATGGCGCCAAAACCAAACATTGTTTTCATGCCCGCGCCTGCCGCCGGTACCTTTGCGCCACAATGTCCGCAATGGGCAGCATCTTCGGCAATATCTTTTGAACATTCAGGACATTGAATCATTTGAAATCCTAATATGGTGTTAGTTGAACGAAACTAAGGATCTGTCTCAATTTCGTCAACTCAAGATAGAAAATTGGGCGCAAATTTAGGTGAAAATACACCATCTTGTCACAACCCGACTTTGCTTGCATCGAAGACTTCGCTTAAAACGAGGAAGACTTCGCTTAAACGAGAATTTGTGCTTATATCAGATCATGAAACGACCTCTTTTTATACTTGGAACGCGTCCAGAGGCGATCAAGCTCGCGCCCCTCATCCTTGAGTTCAAAAAGCGCTGCCTTTCCCCCTTTATCATTAGCACGGGTCAACATCGTGAGTTGCTTCCCAAAGCTTTTTCAACCTTCTCGATAAAGGTTGATCTTGATCTCAAGCTTATGAACGACAATCAAGATCCCATCGACTTTCTCAAAAAAACGCAAGATGCTTTATTTAAGCTCGTAAAAGACATCCCCACCTCCTACCTTATTGTACACGGGGATACAGCCTCCACTCTCGCCGCAGCGAAAGTCGCCCATCAATTCGATCTTCCTTTGGGTCACGTTGAAGCTGGCGTTCGCTCCCATAATTTAGACGAACCATGGCCAGAAGAGGGATTTCGGCGAGAGATTACGACCCTTGCCACCCACCATTTTACGCCGACGACGACTACCCTGAACAACCTGCTTGAAGAGCAGGTTGTTGCCAAAAATATTCTTTTATGCGGAAATACCATCGTCGACGCGATAGAATTTCTGCCTAAATCAGAACATAAAAAAAGAGAGACAAAAATCCTCTTATCAATTCATCGGCGAGAAAATATCCTCAATTTTTCTAAAAAAATGCGATCGCTTCTTACGCATGTCATGGAGACTTTTTCTGAGTTTGAATTTATTGCCATCCAACACCCCAACCCCGACGCAAGAGCCTTATTGGACTCGATTTCGGACCGTCCCAACTTGCGGCTGGTGAGCCCGATGGACTACCCAGAGGTGATAGAGCTCCTACGAACATGTGCTCTGGTTCTTAGCGATTCAGGTGGGTTTCAAGAAGAAGCGGCCGTCTTAGAAACACCCGTTGTCGTTCTACGTGCCTTCACCGATAGACCCGAAAGCATAGGGCAGGGCGCGTTTTTAGCGGGACGCGATAAAGATGTTTGTGTCGAGGCGATGCATCAGGCGCTGGCTTATTCTTTTTCCAGCGGTGCACCTTATGGAAAGCCTGGTGCGTCCAAAAAAATCACCGATTTTGTTGAAGCTTTTTTAAGGACAAAAAAATGAACCCCTTGTATTTGATCCTCCTCATTTTTAGTTTATCGGCGTGCGCAAGCGTCCGTCCAACTACAATATCAGACCTGCCCACTCAACAATGGAAGCCTGGAATTTACGATCTAAAGAGCGGAGAAAAAATCTCTGAGGACGAACTCTGGCGAGCATTGAAAAGCGCCAAGTATGTACTCGTGGGCGAATCCCACGACTCCGAGAAAGATCATCGTGTTCAACTTCGCGCCGTCGAGGCGTTGATGTCGGCCGAAAGTCTTGTGGGTTTTGAAATGTTTCAACGCCCCTTTCAAAACGTACTTGATGCCTATAGCGCGGGAAAAATTTCAGAAGAAAAAATGCTCGCTCAAAGCGAATGGGAAACAAGGTGGGGATTTGAACTCGCCTTTTATTCTCCGATCTGGAAGACGGCCAAAGCGAAAAAGGGAAATATTGTCGCGCTTAATTTACGTAAAGAATTAACGAAAAGAATTTCGGCGAAAGGGATCGATGGACTCCTCGATTTAGAGCGCGCGGATCTGCCCGAGGTTGACCTGAGTAATCTCACGTACAAACATTGGTTGGAAAAGATTTTTTCTTCTCATGGTGCAAAGATGTCAGAAGAGAAAATGCAACATTTTTTTGAAGCCCAAGTTCTTTGGGATGAAACGATGGCCGATAGTGCGGTTGAGGCCGTCAATAAAAGAAAGGCCGATCGATTGATAGCCATCGTTGGCCGCGGACATTTTGAATGGGATTGGGGAATTCCTTCACGGATCCGACGTCGTATTCAATCAGGTTACAGCGATGGGAAGGTGAGAGTCCTCATTCCCTCTGAAGGAAATTTACCCAAGATCGATGTTTTGAAGGAAAAACGTTTTGCGGATTATATCTGGGTGCATGAGTAGTTTGGTTTGGCGTTTTTTTGAAAGAATAGAATCTGATCTACACATACAGATATTGATATTTTGTAGGTTGGCGTTGATGGCAAGATGCGAAGCATCGAGGCAACGAAACCCAACATTTTGACTTATTAAAGAAATAAGATTGTTGCGAAATTCTTCGCGCCATCGTAGAAGTTTCCCGTTAAACAAAAGAGCAGAGTGAGAAAATGCGTTATTCAAAAATGTTCATGCCTACCCGTCGAGAAGATCCTGCAGATGCTGAAATTGCAAGTCATAAACTCCTCATCAAAGCGGGTTTTATTCGTCAAGTTGCCCGTGGAATTTATACGCTTTTACCTCTAGGCCAACGCAGTGTCAGAAGGATTGAAAGAATCGTGCGAGAGGAAATGGATAAGGCTGGCGCCCAAGAATTGTTAATGCCTGCCATTCAACCTGCCGAGCTTTGGAAAGAATCAAACCGCTGGAATGAGTACGGACCTGAACTCATGCGTTTTCAAGATCGTAAACAAAGCGACTTTTGTTTGGGACCCACACACGAAGAAGTGATTACCGATATTCTTCGAAATGATGTGACGAGCTATAAGCAACTTCCTATCAATCTTTACCAAATTCAGTCAAAATTTCGTGACGAAATTAGGCCTCGTTTTGGATTGATGCGTGGACGTGAGTTCATCATGAAAGATGCCTATTCTTTTGATGTCGATATCGAGGGCGCGAATAAAAGCTACGATATTATGTACAAAGCCTATGAGGCGATCTTTGATCGTTTTGGTTTTGAGTATCGCGCCGTAGAAGCGGATTCGGGTAATATTGGTGGTTCGCGCTCGCATGAATTCCAAGTTCTGGCCGAAACCGGAGAGGACGAAATTGTATCCTGTCAATCTTGTGATTACGCGGCCAATGTTGAAAAAGCAGAGATTCAAATCGCCAAGAGTGAGATTAAAAACGAGGTTGAAGCGGGTACGCTTGAAGAAGTGTATACGCCTAAAATGAAAACCATCGCTGAGGTAAGTACCTTCTTAGAACGTAAACCTGAGGACTTTGTAAAAACCTTAATCTACCTGGCCGGCGAACAATTTATTGCTGTCTTGGTGAGAGGCGATCATAATGCAAATGAATTAAAACTAAAAAATCTTCTTAAATCCGACGGCATGGATACGACCGAATTTAGAATGGCCAATGATGTTGAAGTTGGAAAGATGACAAAAGCGCCTGTCGGATTTGCTGGACCGGTCGGTCTCAAAATGCCTATTTACGCAGATCTTAGCGTCGCGCCGATGGCCAATTTTATCGTTGGTGCAAACAAAAAAGATACGCATTTTCTTAACGTCAATTTTGAACGCGATGTGGAAATTTCCGAATTCGCAGATTTGCGTGAAGCAAAGGGTGGCGACGCGTGTGGGAAATGTGGTGGCGTGCTTGAGAGTTTTCGCGGCATTGAGGTCGGACATATTTTCTATCTCGGTACAAAATATTCGGCTGCCATGAAGGCAAGGGTTCAAAATAAAGAAGGGGAATCCTGCCCCTTGGAAATGGGATGTTATGGCATCGGGATCACGAGAATTCTCGCGGCCGTGGTCGAACAAAATCATGACGAAAAAGGAATCATGTGGCCAATGGCAATAGCCCCTTTCCAGGTGATGATTCAGCCTCTTCAAATGAAAAACGAAGACGTCGTGAGCACGGCCGAAACGATTTATAAAGCGCTCAAAGATGCTGGCATTGACGCACTTCTTGATGATAGAAATCAAGGCGCCGGTACGAAGTTCAAAGACTTCGAGCTCATTGGCATTCCTTTGCGTGTCACGATCGGTGCGCGTGGACTTGCCGAAGGGAAAATCGAATACAAAAAACGTACTGACGAGGCCTTTGAAATGATTCCTTTAGATGGAATCGTTGAACACGTGATTTGCGACATAAAATCGTTTAAGCTTAATACATAGAGAGGATGGTATGGACAAAAAACTCGCACTTCTAAAAGAAAAAACGATTGTCGCCTTAGATGTAGACACCTTGGAAGAGGCGGAACATTTTACCCGAATTTTGTCTCCCTACATTAATAAATTTAAAGTCGGAAGCCGCTTGTTTTCGGCGCTCGGACCGGCCGTATTTAAATGTATAGAAAAATACGATGCGAAGATTTTTCTGGATTTAAAATACCACGATATACCAAGCGTTGTCGGTTCTTCATGCAAAGTGATTGCAGAAAATCATCCCTCCGTTTTTCTCATAACCGTACACGCATCGGGTGGTTTAGCGATGATCGCAGCCGCAGTCGAGGCGGTGGAATTTCGGGACGACCTGGATATTGTTGCCGTGACGGCCTTGACCTCGCTTTCTTCCTCAGAGATGGGATTGTTGGGAATTTCGCTTACCTTAGAAGATTGGGCTGAGAAACTTGGAGACCTTGCAATCGATGCCGGAGCGGCAGGATTGGTGTGCTCCCCACGTGAGGTCGAAGCCTTTCGTTTACGTTTTGGAAAAGCACCAATTTTTATAACACCCGGCATTCGACCCGAAAATAAGCGGCAAGGACGCGACGATCAAACGCGTACACGTACACCGGCCGAAGCTCTTGATGCTGGATCTACTTATCTCGTTATTGGTAGACCGATTTACCAATCTGAGGATCCCATTGCGACCTTAAAAGCGATTGCGGAAAATTTATGACTTGGCGAACCTTAATCACATGCAACGAGGAAATCGAAGCAAATATGTGGAAGGGGAAATTGAACGACAATGGCATCGAGGTTCTGATTCTCGACACAAATGTGAATTCATTGAGATACTACGCTTTCGCGTTGGTGCCGATTCGCGTTCAGGTTAAAGAAGTCGATTTTATTAAAGCAAAACGCCTTGTTATTGATCGCGGCGAAGACGGTAATCTTCGATCATTAGAAGATTTAGAAGCGCTTGCTTTAGAACACCCGCATCCCGATGATGCCTTTCTTGAAAAATGCCCCTCATGCGGAGGGAACGAA
>JALSKP010000698.1 GCA_026988815.1 Myxococcales bacterium
TGAGCCCGTCGCCCCGAAAAAACGGAATGCGATGGCCTCAATGCTGGTAATGATCAAACCCAAAAAGACGGTAAAAGATAAAAAAAGCGTTCTTAGTTTTTTATGATCGCGCAGTAAAAGGAGTACAGCCAATCCCAAAAAAAGTCCTGCTGCAAGAAAGAGAATATCGGATTTGTAGACATCGATAGCACTGAGGACATCCTTGATTCGACCCCGTCGATAAACGCGAATGCCCCGAAATACGATGGTGAGTAGGGCCGTCATCAACCACGTGCCAAAGACGTATGCTGCTGTTGTGCTTTTGAGGGAGGCTAATTTGGAAAACATAAAACCAATCGTTCTCTAATAATTTCAGGACACGGTCCTATCACTTAATCACACTAAAATAAACGGGTTTAGATTTCGGGCCACGTTTGGGCAAGATCAAAGAGGGTCTCTTGCATGGCCACGACAGCGGGAAAAATACAATCCTCATCTACATCGAATTCGGAAGTGTGAATCATATGAACGATGCCTTTCTCCTCGTTTCGAACGCCAAGAAATAAATAACAAGAGGGGACGCGGTCAGAAAAGGCGGAAAAGTCCTCCGCTCCCAGTTGCGGCAGGTGGTTAACAAGCGCATTTGAGCCAACTTTTTTTCGTAAGGTTGAAACCGTTTTTCGCTCCAATTCGATATCGTTCTTCGTCAAACGCGCGCCTTCGGTAAAGACAACCTTGCCCGTGGCGCCGAAGGCCACGCAAAGATTTTCGACGATAGTTTTAATCTCACGCTTTGCCACAGCTTCGGCTTCAGGCGACAATGTTCTCAAGATTCCGACCATTTTCGCGTTTTCGGCAATCACGTTATAAGTATTGCCCGCCTCTAATTTTGCGATGCTTAACACGCAGGGCTGGCGAGTGTCGACTCGGCGAGAGGTTACACTTTGGAGGGCAACGATGAGTTGGGCCGCCACGAGGAGAGCATCGATGCCTTCGTGAGGATAGGCGGCGTGGGTTTTTTTACCCCTCACACTTATTTCAACAAGGTCTGAACTTGCCCAAACGGGACCTCCCGTAAAACCGATCTTCCCAACCTCTAAGGTTGGCATACAGTGAAAGGCGAAGGCGGCGTCTACCCTTGGATTTTGCAGGGCGCCATCTTGGACCATTTCTTCTGCTCCGATCGGTGTATCGACCGGCGAGGCTTCTTCGGCGGGTTGAAAAATAAGCTTTATGGATCCATGCAAATTGTCTTTATTGTCGAAGGCTCTGAAGGCGATACCCAGACCGATGGTCGTATGAACATCGTGCCCACACGCGTGCATTACGCCCGGATTTTGGCTTGCGTAGGGCTGGGTGCTGGACTCCTGGATGGGGAGGGCATCAATATCGGCTCGAAACGCGAGGACGGGCCCAGGATGCTTCCCTTCGATGAGCGCAAGAATACCGTTTTTTCCACATCTCCTGCTTTGGATACCGTAGTCGTTAAGTTGTTTTTCGATGTATTGGGCCGTTTGGACTTCTTCTAATGAGAGTTCTGGGTGGGCGTGCAGGTAGCGTCGAATAGAAATGAGAGATTCTGATTTAGTCACGTTTCTGTCTTAAGCGAATAATAATGAGAAGGCCTAAAAAAAGGGGGAGAAGAGGTCTAGAGTCGGGACGAATCGAGACGGTGGCGCAACATCCAGCGGCCTCAAGAACATCGGAAAGTCCGACATCGGCAGGGATTCCCACATCATCGGGAAGGCGAGGGCCGACTTCTGGATCGTAATCGGGTTTATCTTCAAATTGCAAAGAGAACTCGGAAAGAAATCGCGTGTCTTGGTTGTAGCCGAAAAGTTTAAAGTCGCCCTCATTGGTGATTGCCACCGCAACAGGTGGGACCGGAATAAGTTCATCGAGGGTTCCGACGCCGAAGCTTGCGCCATTTTTGTCGACGTGACGTAGGAAAAAAGCGTCGCCGCTTTGATGCAGAATAATGTATTCTTGTTTACCAATCCACATCGAAAGAGGGGCGCCAAGATTGACTTCGATTCCGGTCGAAAAGGTGTATTGGGAATCAAAAAGGGCGGTCCATAATTCGGCTGATGTATCGGTAACCACGCTTAGGCGGGTTTGACTTTCGGGTTCTTCGGAATCGGTCCAAAGTAGGTTCAGGAGATCGTTTTGGTACACCATTTTTTTGATAAAACGGGTGTCCCATTCCTCGCCTCTGGGCTTAAAGAAATCGATACTTCTTCGGCCATCGTAGGCGTAGAAAAACGCGCCGCGAACGCCGGACGAGTAGTAGTAAAGGATGAAGTGTCCGTCGCTATTTCTAACCGCGACGCCACCGACGATACCGACACCGCTTTGTCCAAAAGTTTGTCCACTGATTCGAAATTGTCCCGACTCCACGTTGATGACATGGGCTTGGGAAATGAATTTTTGGTCCATTCCTAAATTCAGGCGTCCGACGGTGAAGGCGATAAGTTTATCAAGCTTCTCGCTGTATGCCATGATCGGAAGGGGTTGTTCGTACTCGCCTAGAAAAATTCCTGTGCCGTTGGGTTTTGCGGTCGCATCAACGAGTCTTTGGTCGGGAATGGCCCATACTTCGCGTCCATCGCCATCGAGAAAAGCGGTAAATCCAGATACTACTCCGTCGGCGGAGATGGGGTTATCTCCACGGAGGAAGACGCCGCCTTTGGGATGGGGGATGACACCCAGACAACGTGTTGGAGCTGCGTTGAATTTGTACTCGATAATTTTTGCGCCATTTTCATTGGCTTGGACAATGCCACAGGCCGAACTTTCCGGTGAGGCGCCAAGGGTGCTTGTGATAATTGTATCGTTGTTTGCACCAACGGTGATGGCGGCCTCGGCGAGATTAAAGGTGCCGGGCAGTTGGTATTCTCTTAGGGATTGTGCACTGATTTTTAGATCAGCGTTTGCGTTACCCGAGATGAGGAGGAGGGTAAAAAAGAAGAATAGCGTTGTTTTTTTCATTGGAAGGACGGTGTTGGTAGGCTTGAGGGGCTCAAAAGTCTATTCCATTCGTTTTCGTTTCTTCGTCAAGGGAGGATGATTCGGCTTTAATATCGAGTGTGGGTTTTCGAACACGTTTGGGACGCGGCAAGGCCACGTTCGCTTCAAGTTCCATAATTTCTTCGAGGAGATTTGCGCCACAAGATTCGCATTTTGCGTGTAGGATTTTTCGTCCACCGAGTACGAGGCGCACAGCCTTTGAGGAGCATTTAAAACATCTGACGGTGAAAACCAAAAGAACTCTCGTTGATTAGATATGAGCAGCGATTCTACCAGATAGAGACGAGCGTGAACACAAAAATATTGGCTTATCGTTGAGGAGAGGTGGGCGCTTTTTTAGGAACGCGAAACATACCCTCCCATTGGTTCCAAGAGTAAATTTTAATATGGGCCAGATCTAGGAGTCCGTCTTCACTCAGCGGGGTGGTTCGAATCCGCGTCGAATGTGCGCCTTCGATAAAATCGATGCGAGCGACTTGCCGGGTCCCTTTTGCGGTTCTAACGGCGAAAGGATGATCAAATATTTTGGCGATATGTTGGCCGATAGTCTTGTAGATTTGAAAGCGGAAAACCCGTTTTGTGGGATCATTGGTTGTGGCCACAATTACACCGATTTCGTTGACGCCATCCCGTAAGAGGTCGGTTGCCATCGCCGATTTTGGTGGGTTCTTTTTACTGTTGGTAGGTAGTGGATCGCCGATGTTGAGGGTTTTGAGGTCGTTTGCGAGCGCGAGATTTCCGATATCAAAAGCTGTGATCCAACTGCCGTTCAGGAAGACCAATTTATCCTTAAAAACGGCGACGTATTCCTCGCCGTACTTTGTTCCGAACTCGCCTTGGAAGGCATTGAGGGGTGGGCCGTACTTCGAAAAATGTCGAAGAATAGCTTTGTCATTTGGATCCACGTTGAGCCTTGGATCCCACGGATCGAAGGCGCTGAGTCGAGCAGCCTCCGAACTTGGGATTGCGATGACAACTTCTTCTTTCGTTCCCTCGCCTCCAGGATCCGCATTTGGGTTCAAGGTGATAGGAGATTGAGGTGTCTCACAGGTCGGAATGGGTTGTTTTTTACAATCGCAAAGGGGCGTTTGAAACAGGGCGCATCCTGGAGAGAAAACGAAGAGAAGAGCTATGGTGAGTTGTGTTTTAGTCATCGCGCTGGGGACTCTAGATAAAAAAGATTAACAATCAAGAGAGAAATGGTGTTAACTTTTTTACGGTCCACTCTGAATGCCGATTATCGGGGCATAGCTTAACGATCCGATTTTCTTAACGATCGTCTTCTAAAGTAACAAAAGAGGTTATCGAACGACCAGCAGCTTGACTTTAGCGCCGAAAACAGGTCTAAGCGGTCGATTTATAAGATGATGCGGATACGATTGAGTTGGCGTATTTTTTGAATACACATTTCAATGTTATTTTTTCAACGGTTTAATTATCGGCGTTTTAAGCGTCGCGATAATTGAGTGTAATAGGGCGTGTGCCCAGAATCCTAAGGAGGATGAATGAATTCTAAGTGGCGATTAACATTAGGGCTAGCGCTCGCAACGACCTATTTTGGTGCGGGTTGTGCAAACGACGTCGGCGATATCGACAGAACAAATCCTAATAAGATAGAAAAGGCGTTATTTCAAAACGATGATGAGTGGTATTTCCGCCAGACTGTGGTGGATACCGATGTTCAAGGTACGGGTATTTTCGAGGGTCTTGAAGGCTCTCTTTACCGTATTCGTTGGACGATCACCGAAGATCGCCTTCTTGCATATTCAACGACCGAGCCTGTTGAAAACGCATATGATGGCCAAACAGCGGACGAGAATATCCGTGTTGGTCTTGTGGCGGCTTTCCCGATTAAGCGGCATTTTGATGTTCAGCGTGGGTACAATGCATCTACCGGCGAGCAAAGCAATGTGATTTCTGAGAATGGATCGGATCGCAATTGGTACGATCGTAAATTCATGAGAGTGGATTGGTCAAACAACATGGCTAGCGCGGGCCTTGAGGGTTTCCTCGGACGTATGGCAGCGACCTCTCGCGACGTTCCTCAAGACGACGGCAAAATTAATCCTGATCGTGTACGCATTTCTGATGAGTACATCGAAGCGGTCACGGAGTATGAATTCGATCCAGATATTTATGCGTGTTATTACACCTTCGGTGGCGACGGCATCTGGTCATGTCAAGCAGGACCTCTTAAGGTGCGTAACTCGTTCCTCAAGTTGAACAAAACAAAGACCTACGAGCCGATCGAATACCTCGATACGGAATATATTAAAGACGAAGACGGAAAACGCGTCCGTTCGATGTTGATTCAAGATACCGATCGCGGGCTCTTGTATCGCACCGAGTGTACCAAAGAAGCGCAAGCCTACGATCGCGATCGTTGGGGAGCGTCTGAAGAACACGACGAATGTGACGATTCGACCTTCGATTTCTTCAAGCGTTTTGGTTACTTTCGTACCGAGCGTGTGTTTTGGGATCCTGATTATGGATCAAATAACGAAGCATCACGTCTTTATTACGCCAACCGTTGGAACATTTGGCAGACCATGTTCAACGAAAAAGGCGAGCTTCTCCCAATGGCTGAACGTGTCGCTAAACCAATTATTTATCATACCAATGTTGGGTACCCGAAGAATATGTTCGGTGCAGCTCAAAAAGTTGCCCAAGCATGGAACGATATTTTCATGGGAGCAACTTCAGAAGCAAAAGGTATTACAGAAGACGCCCTCGCTGAAGAGATTAAAGCGAGCGGTTTTGAAGCCGGTGCAATGTACGAAATTCGCTGGAATAGCTGTTCAGCGCCAATGGTTGATAAGTGGAATACCGAATTCGGTTCTGCAAAAGGTTCCGATGTGAATTCTGTTTCAGACCTCATTTCTGAATTCAAAAGCGCTCACGATGGAGATTCTCTTGAAGATTCATTCTGGTCTGCACCAACCGACGCACGTCGTCAGCTTTGTGCCGAACTTGAGTACGCAACCGAAGCACGAGAAAAAGGAAATTTCACTTGGCAACGTATGGGCGATCTTCGTTATAGTTTCTTCAACTGGGTTGAAGAAGCAAATAACTTCTGGAGTGGCTACGGTCCTTCAGCGGCTGACCCTGTTACTGGTCAAATTATTTCCGGTAACGCTAACTTTGCCGGTTGGTCAATGCGTGGAATCGCAGCGCGATATGCTGATTTAGTTCAGTACCAGAACGGCGACCTCGATCAAGACGTTTACGAGCTTGGTGGACAGCGTCACGATTACCTTACAAAAATAAAGAAAGGTATCCTTGAGCAGCGCCAGCCTCTTACCAAAGAAGGAAAGAAAGAGATGGCTCAGCGTGTTGGTGCTGACTGGCGTCACTTCGACGAGGGCGACGACGCTCCTCTTCCTGAGTTTCTTCTCCGCCGCGGCGCAGAAAAAATGCAAGCAGAAGCAGGCCGTATGGCTAAAGCAGATTGGTTGCACAAGTCATCTGACACCAGAATGGCTGATTTCTATAACCGTCCAGAAGTTAAGAATCTCGTTCTTGCAGATCCAAACTTCCGTTTACTTGTTGAATCTCGCGCTGTTGCTCAATTCGGACCCAACTTCAATGATGACCAATTTCACCAAGCCTACCTTGGTGTAAAAGCGCCAAACTTGGATTTTGACCGTTACCAGCGATTGAATTCGTACACGTCTGAAAGAAACATTCTTCTTCCAAACGTTATTGAAGATCAAATGATGACGCTTGCGACCTACACTGGTATCGCAGACCGATTCAAAGGAAAGCCTCGTGCTGAACTTGTTGAGTATATTCTTCAGAAGTCATTCTACGGTATTCAGCTTCACGAAGTTGGACACACTTTCGGTCTTCGTCACAACTTCGGTGGATCTTACGATGCAATGAACTACGACAACGAATTCTGGAAGATCCAGAAAGCGGCTGTTGACGGCAACCTTGCAATGGAAGAAAGAAACTCTATCACCAAAGCAAAAGCAAAAGAGCTTGGTTTAACGAACAACGGCGACATCGAGTATGTTAGCCAGGCAGAATTCCGTTCTGCATCCGTAATGGATTACGGTGCTGATATCACCGACCGTTACCAAGGTCTTGGAAAGTACGATCGTGCTGCAATCTACTTCGCATACGCGAACAAAGTTGAGCGTTTCAAAGACACTGTGAAGCTACCTAACTTCGTTGAGAATGATTTATTCTTGGACGATTACACCGAGCTTCCTTTCACCCTCGCTGGACACCGTTCTATTCCTGCGGCAGCCGATCAAGCAGCAGCTTATGCTGAAGGTATCGACGCACTCACAAATGGACGTGAGTGGATTTCTGTTCAAGAAGCCATGGAAGAGCAACGTCAAGGTCTGAAGAAGAACACCAACGATTTCAAAGAAAACGTTATTTCTGACGATGTTTGGCAGGACCGAACCGTTCCTTATAACTTCTGTACCGACGATCGTCGTGGGTATCAGTTAGGTTGTGAAGCGGGCGATTGGGGTTCGAATCAGCGTGAAGTTGTGAACCATAAGTTCGACAAGTATCGTACCTTCCAACCTCTTCTTCGTTATAGTGGCGGAAAGATTAACAAGTTCTATGAGAACATTAACCGTTATGCGAGATTCGTTTTCGGAACGCTTAAGTCTGTTGAACGTGCATTCCGATTCTACTCGATTTACCAATTCTTCAATCTTCAAGATTTCTTAGACGATCTTCGTGACGCTTCTATCGACGCTATCAACTTCTACGCTGAAGTTATCGCGATGCCAGAGCCCGGTCGTTTCTGTAAATTTAACTCAAGCACCAGTGATGTAGATCCTTTCTGGTACTTCGGCGACACGCTCGAGAATACATACGTTCCTTCTAACTTCTCATCACGTGATGGCGAGTGTAGTGAATCTATTGATATCGAAAAGGGAGCAGCACAGTTCTACAACTACTCGTTCACCGGTGAGTACAATTACCGTGCAACCTATGTTGGTACTTACATCGATAAATCGATGGCCACTTCTGCTCTTTTCCAGATTAGCTCAAACACTGTTAACAGTGCCTTCTTCACCGATCAGCGTGCGACTGCAATTTCGTACTGGACGCTTTTCCAAGATGAGCTTTACGACTGGATGCGCGGTATCATCATTGGAGATTACTCAGGGTTCACGGGTGTCTACGATGTAGCCACTGGAGAGTACATTCCACCAAAGTTGATCGATCAGAAGAAATTCGGAACTGGACTTCCGAACGGTCAGAAGAATATGCCTCGTGTTTATACAAACATGTCCTTCAACCACGAGTTTAATATGCTTGTTGGTGCGATGCTTAACTTTACAAACTGGCAAGATCGCAGTGTCGATTTCTCCCAGTATTTGAAAGTGTCTGTCACCAACGGCGAGTCTCAGGACTATCCTGCGGGAACCGTTCTTCATCAGTTCGTTCATCCGAAAACGAACCAAATCTACACTGCTCCAGAAGCAGAAGATGGGCGTTCAATTACGGCTGAGTTGATCGATTATGCAACCATTCTTGGACAACGTTACGAAGCTGAGAAAGCGACTCTTGACGCAACGCCTGCTGGCGATGGACATCGCGCACAACGCGATATCGTTGAGAACCTTTCTGACCAACTTCAGGAAATTGTAAGTAAGCTTGATACAATGCGATTCATCTTCGAAGTTCTCGGACAAGATAGCCTTCGTTAATACCTTAGGTATTGACTCGAATAGCCTCGGTTCTCCGGGGCTTTTTTTTGCCTGAAGAGAGATCGTGGAGTGCCCGTCTTGAAATATTTGAGTTTGTTCACCTAAACGATACGGCGATGTATGATTTCTCGGGCAAGTACTATTTCGTATGCTTGTTTACTTTTTGACGGATTTCAGTACACACACCGAAGGGTCTCCTGCTTTACAGGCCTTTTGCAAAAGCATCTTTCCAAGATTTTCCTTACCTGGCGTTTTCGACCATTTTTTACCAAGGTAGGAACAGCTGGCTGTAAATCCATTTTCGCAGGCGGT
Organism: Myxococcales bacterium; assembly: GCA_026988815.1. GTDB lineage: Bacteria > Myxococcota_A > Bradymonadia > Bradymonadales > Bradymonadaceae > CALJNB01. The sequence goes on from JALSKP010000698.1 coordinate 8,997, forward strand.
CATGAATTGGTCGGCCGCCACACCCATATCTGCTTTTTCCCCCACACCCTCGGCATACATTACGCCCAGGTTGTGACAGCCTTTATATTCGTCAAGTTTACAGGCGCGTTCGTAAAAGGTTTTAGCTTTTTTATAATCGGGTTTTTTACCGATGCCGTCCTCTTCCACGACGCCAACGTTGCAACAGCCTGGGCCATAATTGTTTTCGCAAGAAAGAATAAAGCTTTCGAGTGCTTTCTTTTCGTCTTTTTTTGCACCGTGGGTTCCTCCCAAATATAGAACACCAAGGCGAGAGCAACCCTTTCCGTCTCCAGATTTACACGCGTGGACATAAAAGTCGTAAGCGCTTTTACCTTTTTTGTCGGAAGATTCAGCTAAGGTTCCTAGATTGGTACAAGCGCGCGTTAAGCCTCCTTCGCACGCTTGGCTATAATATTGCGTCGAAAGCGTGTCGTTTTTCTCGACGCCAGATCCGATTTGATAGAGGTAACCCATGCTATTGCAGCCGATCATGTAGCCTCCCAAACATGATTTGCGATACAATTCGGCGCCACGTTTGAGGTCAACCTCGACGCCATTTCCATAACGATAAAGAATGCCTAGGTAACTACATCCTTCCGCAAATCCGGCTTGGCAAGATTTATCGTAGTTCTCTCGCGCGAGCTCCCAATTTTTCGGAGACTGATGCTCCGCTTTAAATCCGAG
>JALSKP010000699.1 GCA_026988815.1 Myxococcales bacterium
TTAAACGACGGAGATAGCTTTGAGAGCCCATAAAATAAGCTAAACCTACCTTCCAGCATGATGGCGTATTCAATCTCGTTAACGAGTAGATATTCTTGGAGTTCTTTCAAGATATCGCCTTCCAAATTTCGTGCGATGATTTGAATTCCTCCTTTCCGAAATTGATAGTTCACCTTCGGGTTAATCACAAAGCCATTATGCTCAACCCAATCTTGGAGGATATGTAAGAGTTTATAACCCTCTGTCCGTGCACAGATGGAAGACTTCAATTTTAGTACCCCAGAATTTTATCAAAATCGGCGACATTCTCACCGATAAAATTTGCAACGTTGAGAGCAACCTCTGTACTGGCCTCAAAAGCGATAGGAACACTGTCACCGACTAAATAAAACCCGCCTGCAACTTTAACTATTGCCATGCCAATTAGCGCGGATTGAGCTGTTTGCTCGGCTACGTATACTTCCTCATTTTCACAAGAGACCAGTCCGTACTTCAAGTTCCATTGCGCAGTTAGCCCGCCACTAATCGACGTTCCAGCAACAACGCCGCCTTTAGGGCTAAAGCGTCCAATGGCAAAGACAGCGGCACCACCGACGAACCCCGCACCAAATCCGATCGAAAACGAACCTCTATAGTTGGGTTGTCTTCCTTGTTTCTCCGCGCGTGTTCGCTCTCTCATTAAATTTGACATTCCGCTCACACTTCCTGCAACCGTACCGAATTTTAACATTCCTCGCAGAACGGTAAACAAGATCGGAGTTAGTCGAGTTAAGAAGGCATTGGCTCCCGAGAGGTCTACAAAATTGACAGGATCGCCGTTCACATAAACATAAAGGTTAAATTGCCCTCCATTGAAACCAATGGGATCGGGTGCGGTCCAACGTCCCGTTAATGCGTCGTAATCGCGGGCGCCAAATCTTACAAGGCCAGTTTCGTGATCGTACAAGCCGCCGGCGAAACCGAAGGGTTGGTAACCTGGGTTACTATCTGAAAGTACGCGACCGAAGGTATCGTAATCTATTTCCTGTTCTACATTTCCTGAAACGACATCGACCACGGCGCGGACCGAACCTAGATAATTCAATACAAAGTAGTAGGTTTTACCATTTCGAATCATATAATCGGGCACGTTGATTCTGGTTCCGTAAACGAAAGTGCTTATCGTATCACCATTGGCGTCCACTTCGGCTATCGGTCCAAGTCCCGAGCCGTATAAAAAACGCTGGGTGATCGTGTTTCCAGATTTTCGTGTAATTCTTCTATCTAAAGCATCGTGCTGATAGGATATCGTTTTACCATTCCCCAACTTTACCGACTTCAAACGTCCCGTCACAGAATAATTATAGGTCGTTGTTTTTCCGCTCTTTCGCCTCGTCTTAAGTTTTCCCGCCCCATCGTAGGTGAAAAGAAAGGACCCGTAGCGCTCCATTCTTTCGTCGCCATCGTAACGAATACGACTTGCCGCAATTCCGGTAGCTGATGTTCTATTTCCCTTTTCATCATAGGTATAAGATTCGGAAACACTTCCATCTATTTTTACCTCGATAATCTGTCCCAATAAATCGTAAGTATATTCGTAGACGCGCTTACTATTTAGGTCCTCGCGAGAGAGTTTGATGATACGCCCCAAGGCGTCGTACTCAAATTGTTCGTCCAGCAAGCCCTCATTGGTTTGAATGCGTTCAGGCTCGCCGAACATATTGTAGGAATAACTTGTTCTTAACCCTTCGAGGGCGCGTTCTTTTATACGGACGGTGTTGTTAATATAAGCGATATCTAAGGCGCCGATTGTCGTAACAATGCCGTCTCCGTCGTAACCCATATTGATGGTTTCTCCGTTGATATTCATCGATTTCACATCTAAGGTTTTATCGTTATAATCCACCGCAAGGTTTCCTGATACACTGCCCGAGTAGCTTTGGGTCTTTAAAAGGGGCCCGTCCCAGGTAAAGGCAAGGTTGGCATCGGCTCCCTCTATTTTTTCTATTTGCCCGGTCATGAGGTAAGTATAATCGTAATTTGTTCCATCTGAAACTACTTTTTTAATTCTATTGCTCTCGTCGTAGGAAAAGGTCACCACACGGCCGTCCGCTAAGGTCATTTTTGTAGGACGGTGATCGAGGTCATACTCATATTCGCTTCGCGTTGAATTAGGTGTATCCATGAAGGTCAAATTAGCGCGTTCATCGTAATGCATCGTATAGGTGGCAGCGCCCGGAGGGGTGATAGAATTTAGATATCCCCAAGGATCGTAGGTAAATTGAGCAAGGCTTGCATCTTTTCGTTCTAGCGTTAGAACACGTCCCATTTTATCACGGGTGTACTTCACGGTGCCATCTGAAGAGGTTATGGATTGTGGATATCCAAAGCCGCTATATTGGAATAGGAGCTCACGCGATCCACGGATGATTTTAGAAAGGCGTCCTTCATTATCGTATTCGAGTTTAGTATCTTCGAGGCCGGGGCTTGATAATAATTGCGGCCTTGCATCGGCATTTAGAACCACCTTCGATCGTCTTCCTTCACCGGTATCTTGGCTCAGCGTCAGGGTCTCATGATCCCAATCCGCTTTAGATACACGGGTTCCCATCGTGTTTTCAATGGACCAGTTGAGCAATCCGCTTCTTAGATCATCGGCGTATAGCGTGGCGCCTATTTCGGTGTGTGTGGTCTGTTTTAAGCCGCTTGGCATGATTGCTTCTTGCGTTTCAGGATAAGCAGCGATGGGGCCGTATAGGGGATGTGATTTGATTAAAGTACGCAACACACTTCCATCTTGTGAGGTCGTCAGCGTCCATCCATCATTTTCATCTTGGGTGATCCTCATCAAGTCGCCGGTCTTTTCTCCTTCTTTTCTTTTAAGCACGCCCGGTGGCGTAAAAAGGTAGTCTGTTTTACGACCGGCAGCGGAGGTGAAACGTACCCTCCCCCTGCTGATATCTCGGTTCAGCGAGGATGTTCCGCCATTAGGTTGATGATCTTTTAGGAGGCGTCCAGCTCTATCATAGTCAAAGGTGGAGACCTCTCCACGAGGACTTTCCATTCTTGTCATTAATCCTTGTGCATCGTATTCGAAGAGGCTGCTTTCGTTTTCTGGCGAGGTGATGCGTGTTAGATTTCGGTCGACGCTTTGGAAGGTCCATGTAATGTTGTTGGGGCCGATGATCGATAGTGGATTTCCGTCTTGGTCGTGGACAATACGTGTTCGATCGCCGTCGCGATCAATGACACTTTCCAATCGGTTTTCTTGGTCATATTCGAAGGTCCAAACAATGCTCCCCGTATTTGCATCATGGGTATTAAGATGTTGACCATTTTTCGAAAAAACGTAAATCTGATTACCATCTGTGGAAGGAATTTCGATTTCCGTACCTGTGTATCCTGGTAATAATTCGACGGCCTTGAAAATCTGTGCTGGGAGCCCATAAAAGGGCGTACCGTCGGGCGCGATGTCGAAGGACATCCCGGGGGCAACCGCCCGGATTGAGCTCTCGTGATCGATGGCAGGTTTGCCCAAAAATCCGCCGAGCATATTCCCTTGGTCGCTTTCTCCCAGGAGCCCAACCCGTGCTTTTAGTTCTCCGTTGGGAAGAACTTGAACGATTCCAGCGCCTGAGGTTTTTGGAGTGTTTTGCATTGATATATAGACTTCTCCGGCAGGTCCGACATCGATCTTGTCGGCGGGAAGGGGGCCTGCATAGGTGCTAAGCATCCCGTCATTCCCGATTTTTCGAATATATGTAGTATCGTCGGAATACACATCTTCTACGATGTAGAGGTCGCCGATATCAGAGACTGCGATATCTCGAATGTTGTTAAAGAAGGCGTTTTTCGCTGCCCCTTGGCAAGGTGTGGCATCACACTTGTCGCGTGATGTTCCGGCGACAAAACGAAGTCGGCCATCGGTTGCAATTTTAAAAATTTGATTTTTCCCATCAACGAAGAATGCAGTTCCTTGGTCTGCGATGTCAAAATATTTGACATCGGTGGAAATCGTTTTTGCGAAGGCACCATCGCCAAAGTCGCTTAAGCCATTTTCTGCGGCGTTCAAAATTATGGATGCTGTCCCATCGTTTTCCATTCGCCAGAGATGAGAACTCGATAGAACATAAAGCCGTCCATCGCGCCCGATTTTTAAATTTTCAATATTGAGGAAACGAACCTCTTCGATAGCTTTTCCGTCGCCTTCATCTTTTTCCCAAGTATCGCATTTGATCCCCGCAAGGCAGTCAGATGATGTGTAGTCGAAATTTTTTCCAACCCGTGTTGAGATCATATTCGTGAAAGGATCGATAGAACGGATAGTTTGTTGGTCGATGACCAGTAATGTACCGTCGCGGTCGACAGCGAAAGGGTTGAGTCCGCCCCAATAATTGAGCTCTCTAGCGAGGGCTCCATCGGGGGGACTTTCGAAAGCCAAATCGAGGTTATCCGTCGACGCGCCGGCTACAATTTCGATTTTTCGATCCGATCGCGCGAATTGATCGGCGCCGTGCCCATAGTAAACTGCTCTACCAATTGGGTCGTACCGATGATGTACATTTAAGGTCCACCCTCCCAGTCCTTCGGATCCTACGTCGAGGGTTCCAGCAGTGATGCGTTTAGTATATCGACGTCGAACGATGACCCTGCCGCGCGATAGTTCGACTTGGACGCCTTCTTCTGGGGAGAGGAGGGTATCAAAACTAGGCGGGAAAGGGTCCTCATCTTCGTTGAGACCACCGCCGCCTGAGGATCCGACAAGATAGGGCGCGTTATAGGCCAAACTCACTTCAATTTCTGCGTTGACGGCACCTTGAACTTTTCTTCCGAATTGATCCTTTCCATCCCAGATGAAGGAGGTTGCGTAAGGAATAGTCGTTGATTCTTCAAAGATTTTTTCGTATTTTTTGCCGCTAATTGTCGCACGTATTTTGGCGGCCAATACAACGCCTTGGCTTGGGTCGACAGGTTTGACAGGAATATCTAGGATGGCCTTATAGCCCTCGCTTCTGCTGGTGCGGTAGGAAAGAACAAAGGGCGTTCCGTTGAGAGGCACCCCTTCGGCGAGTGTTTGGGTAGGACAGCCGATGATGGATCCTGCTTCTTGTCCCATTTGGCAATTGGGAGCATGGCCTTCTCCTCCGAGGGGTGGTGGGTTGGTACCGGGAGGGAAAATGCTTCCCCAATTCATATCGTAGGGGCTAAAATGTTTTGTGGGTATACGCCAGAAAGTATCACCTTTTGCAAAACGCGTGGCAATGGCTTTTTTCTCATCGTTTGAAATGTCGGGAAGAGGTGAGTTCCCTGCGCGAAGTTGGGCCAAGCCCTCAGAAATATTCTCAACTTTGAGAACGATACCGTTGGGCATGGGTTCCCATGCTAAACGTCCTCGATCGTAGAAACCGGAAGGGACAATTGAGCCGGGTTCAAATCCGAGAAAGTTATCTATGTAAACAAAGACCGGATCGACAAACACGATTTTCTCGGCATTTTTTGCGATAGCCTCGTCGACGCTAAATTCAGCTGCGTAGGTGTAGAGGGTTCGTGCTGGAAGGTCGGCCATCATTGAAGCGCGACCTTCTTGGCCACGGGTAACTTCGTCGATGCGGAGTGAAATAGTCTTGATTTCTTCAGAGGCGCCGTTTGAAAACTCTAATTTAGCTTGGGTATTTTCGGGGAAGAAAACGGAAGTCCGTCGCGCGCCACTGTCATCACTGACGAGGTCGCCAGAAACGAGGATGGGTCGACCGAATTCGACTTTGTTGGCGCTTTCTTGCATAGGTAATAGGATGATATCTTGGACCCCACCGGCAAGAAAGATTTTGGAATGAATGCTACGGTCGACAGGAATAAATCCTGCTTTAGATACCCGAAGATGGAGGTATTGATTTCCATCGATGGCCAAATCGTAGGCACCGTCTTTTCTGGTGTAGGTACGTCCAAATTCGGGGCGATTGGCAAACCGACACCCATGAACTCCCAAAAGACAATGGATCGTTTTTGGCAACATGAGTAAGAAAGGGAGCCACTCTTTTCCCGCCTTTTGGGCTAAGGCGACAAGACCGCGATAGGATTCTATATCACCGATCAACCGATGACGTATAAGCGCCTTATGAAGCTCTTCATCATCTTCAATGAACAATAATTCCAAAATATCGGATTCCCATTTCTGCATCGGAACTTGGCGTTGGTAAATCGTATAATTCGTATAATAGAGATCTTCATATTTCTCCGGGTCGATCACCGCCATCAGTTCCCTTGGGTACTCATCTCTCCACTTTTTGCTCTGGAAAACAGCCTTCAAGAATTCTTGACTCTCCTTGGGAAAGCATTTGAAAATCTCGATGTAGAAATCGTTGTCAAAAGGAAAAACTTTCCAGTATTGAGCGATTGGGATCATATGTTCTAATTTGATACATCAAAATATATGAGCCTTCATCAAAGGCGAATTCGAAGAATTCAAACATCGTTTTCTGTGCATTTTTTAGAGTATCAAGGGTCCAATTCTCTGCCGTCATAGAGAGTTGATGTGCGTTCACGAACCAACCATTTTCGATAATTGGTCGGCAGCTGGAGAACGCTTCTGTCGAATCTTTGTGTTTCTTTTTCAGTAAGTTTTTCAGGAGATTATGACATTGCTATGATTAGGAGAAGACGTCTTTGAATGAATCGGAGCTCGAATCATCATAGGCATTGCCTGCCGCGGCGATGTTGGCGTAGTAGGCGACTGAGCCAGCAATCGAGATCGGGACTGTAATCAGAAGTCCGATGCCACACGCTAAGGCGCCAACGATATTGAGAAGTCCCATTACAAAAGCGAAGACAAAGTAGTCGCCTTTATGGCCTTTCATGAGTCTCCAGCTCGCTTGAATGGCGTCGAGGTATCGCAGGTTTTTGTCGATGACGAGCATGGGCACCATCGATAATCCCAACCATAGCATGACTCCTGGAACAATGAAAAAGAGGAAGCCCGCCATGATGATGAAGGTGGTCAAAAAGCAGGTAAGAACAAGGGGAAAAAAAGAAGAGATCAAGGGTTTCATATCCGACAATGTGAATCCCTGACCTCGCAATAGGCGCAACCATAAAATAGAGATAAATCCTGAAATGAATAGCGTGCTAGAAATAGAATTAATGATGGAGAAGGATTGGTTAAAGAGTCGTATTAGGTTTTGAAAGGTTTCGTCTGTGTGGGCCATTCCTTCCAGGAAAACTTCAAGGAGTCCTTCCAAAACCCCCCCACCAAAAATAACGACGACATAAAATAAAAACGAAATACCGATAGTTACAAAGGGGCGTTCTTTTATAATCTCGAAAAGATTCCGAATCGCATCGCTTGCAGTCAAAGGATAGGAATCCTCCTTTTCGATTTGTATATCGTCCAATCCAAGCGAGCGTCCTGTTGGGATACGGGTTGGCCGACTATATTGTGCGTCATCGGTATAGAAAATCATTATTTGTCCCTCGTGTAGACTTTTAGAGAAAAACACTTATGACGCTTTTATCACTCAAACTCAAGCCTAGTTTGCGTTGCCTCATGGATAGTGGTTGCCCAATCGACGTGTGGTCGCTAGAAAGAAACGAGCATTTTCACAGAAGTTTTATGTCCGACCAAGAGTTGAATGGTATAATCGGGGAGGTTATCGATGACCGTTATAAAATCGGTCGTTGTCTGGGCATGGGAACGATGGGATCGGTCTACGAGGCTGAACACATTTTGATGAAAAAAACGGTCGCACTCAAGATGCTTCATCCCTCCCATACGCGCGATAAGGAAGTGGTTCAACGCTTCCGTCGGGAGGCTCAAGCGGCCGCAAATATTGAGCATCCAAATATTTGTTCAGCAACCGATTTCGGTATGTACGATTCGGAGACCTATTACCTTGTTATGGAGTTTCTAGACGGACTTTCGTTAAGCGAACTCATGGAAAAAGAAACCTTGGGGTTAAAACGTTCCATTCATATCACCAAACAGATTTTAGCCGCACTCAAAGAAGCCCATAAAATTGGCGTTGTGCACCGCGATCTCAAGCCTGAAAATATTCTCATTATCAAAAGAGATGAGGATCCCTACTTCGCAAAGATTACCGACTTTGGTGTCGCTCAAGTTCGAATTTTTAAAAACACCCAACGCATCACCCAAGTAGGAATGGTTTACGGATCCCCGCTTTATATGTCACCCGAACAAGCGCAAGGCGAGGAAGTTGACCATCGCGCGGACTTGTACTCGGTCGGTGTGATGCTCTATGAAATGCTAATTGGTGCAGTCCCATTTTATGCCCGCGCACTCAACGTTGTGTTGAGCATGCATGTTAGCGATCCTCCCAAACCCTTTTCCGAGGTCGATGCTGACCATGAAATTCCACCAGCCTACGAAGCATTGGTGATGAAATTATTGTCGAAAAATCCCAACGATCGTTTTCAGAGCGCCGGGGAGGTCTATCAAGCTTTGGTCGATTTGGACCCGAAAGAACCAGGTCAACTCACCCCTCAAAAATCCAAGTCTTCCACTCTCAGGATCGCGTTTGCCATTGCGGGTATCGGTTTTCTCCTTTTCCTCGCCATTTTTTTACTCAGTCGTAATCACGGGAATGAGGAAGGAATCGAAAAAATCGAAGAAAAAGAATTGGTTTTTGTTCCCCAAGAAATTGATCAAAACAGGGAAGAAAGACAGGCCTTTCTCACGACGATCAATGAAGGCGACTTAGAGAAACAAATCGTGTCGGCTCCCAAAGGGACTCTGGAAAAATTGGAAACCTTGGTTGAAGAAACACCCGAGTCTTCTCACTTGCAATTCCTCTATGGAAAGGCTTTAGTTAGTAATAAAGCTTACGAAGATGGGATGGAACGATTTAAGAAAGCGATCGAGATAAATAGTAAATATGCCTCCGATTCCAGTTTGTTAGATGATGTCTTTAGAACCTTCGAAAATAGAAAATGGAAAAATGCAGAACATGCAAATCGACTCATTCTTTCCACCATCAAGGAGGGGGCCAAGTCGCGATTGGCTGAGCTGGCCGAACACCATCGTTCTTCACGTGTACGAAAGCGCGGGCTCAAACTACTCAAGGAACTCGGTCTTTTTTCTAAATTAGAAAAATGGAACCAACTCACGATTTCCCTCCGCCACGCCCAATCCTGCGAAGACAACCGTCTGCTTATCGTCGAAATCGGCGCCTTGGGTGATCCTAAAGCAATGGGCTCCCTCAGACGATTTGCCTCTAACCCCAAAAATGGATGTAAGGGGAAAGATTGTTGGGCCTGTGCCAGAAATGATGTGCGTATCGGCATTGAAAAACTAAGCGCCAAGTAAATTTCTGCGAGTTGGAAATATTTCGCTCTGTTTTTCGCAATTTGATTCTGAACTTTCCCAGCCTCGATTTCTTTCTTTTGAATCCCGCCTTCGATAAATCCAGACGCAGTAAAAGAAAGGTCTCGCGTAGGGCCGTTGTTTTCCGCAACACTGATCTGATTTTCCTCGCCCCGTTTTTTATGATTTTCACCCTATTCCAATATTTAGGGTCTTCGCTTATTGAAAAACGATAGCTGGTGAGCGATTGGTTTCAGAACCGGTATCATTTGGAATGTCGATCCTGAAATTGGAGGATTCACGAAGACATCGTGCAGTTCTTTATCTGAAGGTTAGAAAGTCATAAAAACTACTCCCAACGCGCGAGGTTTTCATGTACACGCAATTCATATCAAAGATGGATTCAAGATATGGAATTAGAAGCATTAAAAGCAAAACTCGACACCATTCAAAGCGAAGCTTTGGCGGAACTTACAACGGCGAAAAGCACCCAAGAGGCGATCCAGATCAAAAATCGTTTCTTAGGAAAAAAAGGTCCTTTTAACGAGGTCATGCGTTTTTTGAAAGATCTTCCCGTGGAAGGAAAGAAAGAGATTGGAAAATCGAGTAATATCGCCAAAAAAGCGATTGAGGCCTCTTTTACGGCGACTTTTTCGGCCCTTGAAGAAGCAGCCTTGAACGCGAGATTGGAA
>JALSKP010000700.1 GCA_026988815.1 Myxococcales bacterium
AAACGTAAGCGAATTTACCGTCGATTCATTATCGGTGAATTAAGTTGGTGGTTATTTATCGGATTCATCGCCTTCCTGAACTGGAAAGCCGCCATTTTCGTATTCATTATTCCAACGATAAGCACGCGCTTTTTACTCATGGCCGGAAACTGGGCTCAACACGCTTTCATCGAACCGGTGGGTTGGGAAGACCAATTTTCTTCGGTCACGACCTTCATCAACAGCGGATATAATAAACGTTGTTTTAACGATGGATACCATTTGATCCATCACCTCAAGCCAGCCGCCCATTGGACGGAAATGCCCAAACGTTTTGAAGAGGTTTTACCGAAAATTTTAGAGCGTAATGCCTTGGTTTTTGATGGCATTGATTATTTCGTTATCTGGCTTCTATTGATGACCCATCGGCATCGCTACTTAGCCTCAAAATTGCTCTTTATCGATCTCGATCTTGACGAAAAAATCGCACTCATTAAACACCGCCTTGAACCCATTCCAGCGCCCTCATAAAAAGGCAAAACTTGCCTTATCCCTTCCCAATCACCTATGCCCCAATCAACCTACAATAACCGCCCCTCCCCCTTTCTCAAAACAAGCGAAGAAGAATGGAATAGCTGGATTTGGCAGCATCAAAATCGTCTAAAAAAAGAAAGTGATTTTGACTGGATAGATTTAAGCGCTGAAGAAAAACAGGGCTTTGAAAATCTCGGAGATTTTCGCGTTGCCGTAACGCCGCACTATGCGGCCCTCTTTGAAGAGGGGAACCCAGAGTGTCCCCTTCGAAAACAAGCCCTTCCTCATATCGCAGAATCTAGTATAGAAAGTTACGAGTTAGCAGATCCTTTGGCCGAAGAAAGCCACATGCCCGTTCCAGGGATTACGCATCGCTATCCGGATCGGGTGCTCTTTTATGTGTCCCATCATTGTCCCGTTTATTGCCGACACTGCACACGAAAACGCAAGGTATCCGATCCGCTTTCTGCAGCCTCTTCTATGCAAATTGAAGGCTCACTAAAGTACATACGCGAGACCAAAAGCGTTCGTGATGTTTTATTATCGGGTGGAGATCCGCTCACGCTTTCCGATGAAAAATTGGAAGCCATACTTAGCGCTTTGAGAAAGATTGAACATGTGGAGGTCATCCGTTTGGGTACCCGAAATCCGGTCACCCTTCCCCAACGTATCACCGAAAACCTAGCCGACATTCTCAAACGATATGGTCCCATTTACGTCCATACCCATTTCAACCACGTCAACGAAATATCACCCGAATCTCGTCTAGCATTAACCCGGCTTCGCAACGCCGGTACGGTCCTTGGCAACCAAATGGTCTTGCTCAAAGGCATCAACGATTCAGTAGAAAGCGTGATGGAACTCAACCGCGAACTTTTGAAAAATGGTTGCCGTCCTTACTATATGTTACAATGCGATTTCGCGCAGGGGATTTCCCATTTTCGTACCCCTCTTCAAAAAGGAATCGATATCATCGATGCGCTTCGCGGTAGAATCGGCGGAATGGGCATACCTGATTTTGTGGTCGATCTGCCCGGTGGAGGCGGGAAAATAGAACTCGTCCCCGACTATATTCAATCACGTGAGGGGAATCACATCGTCTTTCGAAACTTCCAAGGCCAATCTTTTCCTTACGTAGACGTGGATTGAATCAATCCTGAGATTGTATTCTCTGCGCCATATAAGCGTTGAGTATATCGTAAATCGCTTTGGGTTTCTCGGAGTTCAACCCTTCAAGGGCTTTTTTATGAACCTGGATGACGTCTTGATCCCCGCGAGAAAGAGGACCCGTAAGCGCCTTTACTGTTGTCTTATTATCGAGATTATTGAGGGCCGAGTGCGCCAAAGGGAGAAGCATCCGCCTCGCATCGGAGCGGTTCAAACCCGCCTCCATCGCCACAGATATCGCAGCATCGATGAGACTGATAATGTGTCCTGCCGAAAAAACAGCGGCCGCATGATAAAGTGGTTTGGTTTCTGGAGCGATCACAACTGGCTCAACTTGAACGCCGGCCAAAACATTTTTTCCAATTTCTCGCGCTTCGTCATCACCTTCAATCGACCAAAAAATAGTGGGTAGAAGCTCGAGGGCCAAATGGGGATCTGACACCGCTACGACCGGGTGCATGGAAGCACAGGGTCGTTCTACACCCGCATTTCTTAAGACCGCCGATGTTAAAAGTCCCGAAAGATGAATAACACAGGCCGCGCTATTTAGTTTTTCGGCAAGCTGACTCGCGACTATCGATATCGCATCGTCGACCACCGAAATGAAGACGATTCTATTCGTATAATCCGCCGATTTTGGAAGTTCACCGATATAATGTAGATGCTCGTTCGCCTTTCCGAGGTCGTCTATAGATCGCGATTTTGACCAGGAAAACGCAACCTCAACGCCAAGCTTATCGGCCAAAAGAAGGAGCGTTCTACCCACGCGTCCGGTTCCCAAGATTACCCAATCTGGACTTTCAATTTTAGTAGTGTTCTTTACTAGATTCTTTTTCTTCACGAACTCATCTTCTACGAATAGATCAATATTTCAGCGCGTTGGGCGTCGAAGCGTGCTCGCCTCTTTCCCACAGTTTGAGATAATTCGATAGGGTCATTTCCGTCTTCCAATGCTTGGCGAAGAATCGGATCGCCGATGAGGAGATCAATCGCAAGACGATTCTCTACAAACTCGTAGGCCTCTTTTCGCCAGGCGAACTCGGGGTATTTGAGAAGCAATGACAACTCAGCGTAGGCCATCGCAATACTATCAAACACATTTCTATCCGTGACATGAATTTGAATTCCGGCGCAGGTTTGACCTGCACACTTTTGAAAGGTGGGACGAAAAGATAGTGCACGAAACGCCACACCGGGTAGATCAAAAGCTGACATTTCTTTTTGGAATTGGTTCGCATCAAGAAAAGGCGCCCCTATTATCTCAAAAGGTCGCGTTGTTCCGCGTCCCTCAGAGATGACAGTTCCCTCTAAAATACATTGACCAGGATAAACGATGGCCGTCTCCAAGGTCGGCATATTGGGGCTCGGGAGAACCCAAGGAAGCCCCGTTTCATCGAACCACATCGAACGTTTCCAACCTTCTAATTCGACGATCTTTAGCTCACACTTCCAATCCGTATAGGCGTTAAAAAAACGTGCGGCCTCACCGATCGTCAACCCATGTCGAACAGCAATAGATTGTAAACCTACAAAGGATTTATAATCATCTAAGAGCACATTGCCTCGGACAACATCGCCCCGAATAGGGTTCGGACGATCGAGCACCCAGACCTCACACTCTGCTTTTCCGGCGGCCTTCATCGCCAACCCAATCGTATAAATATAGGTATAATAACGCGAGCCAATATCTTGGATATCACAAATAAGAATGTCTAGATCTGCAAGACTATCGTGAGGAGGGGTTAAGCTTTCCAGCGTCGAACCATAGAGACTTACGCAGGAAATTCCTGAAATCGGATCCAAATTCTCACCCACACTTTCCATGTCCTGCGCCTCTCCTCGGATTCCGTGCTCGGGCCCAAAGAGACGCTGGATAGAAACGCCTGCATCTAAAAGCGCATCAAGCGCGTGAATATACGATGCAGTAACAGAGGTCGGATTGGCTAATAAACCGACCCGTGCACCTGATAGTTTTTTGATGGACGCGGAGTCCTGAAGAAGACGATCTAGACCGGATTGAACAACCATAATTGTATTTATTGTGGGGTAAGTTTTCTAGGGATGGCTTAAGGCAGGTTGGGAAGGACTATTCAGTCTTTTTCTTCGGACGAGGCGCCATTCCAGGAATTGCTACGCCTTGAACTTTAGGAGCAGGTCCTCCGCTTTTACCTTTTGGCATGTCTCCCCATCCACCACTGGGATTTTCATCATCTGGCATTGGTTTTCCTTGAAGGAAAGCGTTCATGACGTTGAGTGCTTGCGCGAACCCGGATTGTAGAGCGTGCCCTTTTTTCTGCTCCCAAACATAGTCGCGGTTTCCAGCAATAACTTGGTGAATGCCACTTTCCAATTCTTCGAGAGGTTTGAGAAATGATATCAAGAAGAAGAAGAGAAGAGAGATTCCAATCACGATGAGGACAACGCCTAGAATAATAATGATTGTTGAAAGCGATTCAATGGGTCGCAATTGAGGCGTTGAAAAAACAGCGACTTTAATCGGCTCTTCAAACACGCCGATTTCTTTTGAAACGACATTATACTCAGCATCAGCAATCTTAATCTTGCCAGACTCCAACGAAGAAATGGCAGCTGCAAATGCACTTTGCCCCTTATTATCAAGGGTCGAACTCACAACCGCCTCACCTTTCAAGAAAGCGATTTCTGGTTTTCCTTTCATCTCTTCGTCTGTGAAAATTTTCTTCGCAAATCGTACCGCTTTTCCGTCATCCATCGCGCGACCGAGAACGACCACGCCAGCAACGCGACCATTTGCATTCAGCCGAACGGGTGCAATCGCAACTTCATAAAGCTGTTTGGGTTCCTTCTCAGAAAAGGACCACATCCAATATTGAATCTTGGGCGTATACCATTTTCCGGCAAGTGCCGAGGCAATGATGGGAAAGGATTTTGACACATCCTCGCCAAACCACGAATAGCGATCTTTTCCGAGCGCTGCTACACCGACGCCCTGATTGTCGAGAACGAAGGCAATATCTACTTTTAATTTGGATTCAATCGGAAGACGAGAACCGTCGACTTTCCCTGCCGCACTTTTGATAATATCTTTAACGGTAATATCTTGAACGCGTAATTTTTCGTGGGTCTTTAGGTGGCGCTGCCCCTTATCCATCACGCCCTCTTCGTCCGTCGCTCCCTCGCCCATTAACGCACCATGCAAACTCACGCCGCTCGCGAAAAAGAGCGCCTTTGCGTGAAGAGATGCCGTTTCCACCTTATTCATTTCAACGATGGAATTGGCAACCATGCCCAATTCACGTGTTTGACTTTGTCGGATCTGCGTCTCGAAATCCGAACTTACGAGCACGTAAGTCAAGCCGAGGAAGAGTCCCATAAAAATAGCGAAAGTTGCGATAATTTTTGCGCGAAACATATGTATCCGTTCCCGAGAGGTAGTTTTACATCTTTAATTTAAAAGATCATAAACATGGAACGCGAAGCTTACAAGCTTGTTTAATTCTGTCTACTTTTTGTAAAGCGCTTCCAACCATCCCGTATCGTAGTTTCCGTTCAGAAAATCCTCTTCTTGCAGGACGCGCTGATGCATCGAGATATTGTTCGTCAGACCCTCGATCGTGAAATCGGCGAGTGCGCCGAGCATTCGGTCGATGGCCTGATCGCGCGTATCGCCTTGACTTATCACTTTTGCGATCATCGGATCATAATAAGAAACCACTTCGAAATTCTCGCGGACGCCAGAATCAACACGAATGCCCTCGCCTTGGGGCTCACTGTAAGCACCAATCGTTCCCGGTTTTGGGAAAAAATGATGCTCAGGATCTTCGCAATATATACGGCACTCAATCGCATGACCTTTGAATTGAATCTCTTCTTGGGAAACAGGAAGCGGCTCTCCTGCGGCGATCCTAATCTGCCATTCCACAAGGTCAAACCCTGTTGTTTCTTCGCTAATCGCGTGTTCGACTTGCAAGCGCGTGTTCATTTCGATGAAGTAAAACTCCCCTTCGGGGCTTACAATAAATTCAACTGTACCGGCATTCGTGTAGTTTGATTGTTTCACCAAGCGCACCGCGGCGGCGCACATTCGTTCCCGTAAATCTTCAAAGCGGTTGAGAAAAATAGAAGGCGTTTCCTCGATTACTTTCTGATGACGACGTTGAACCGAACATTCTCGCTCAAAAAGATGGACGGCATTGCCTTGAGAATCCCCAAAGACTTGGATTTCGATATGGCGAGGATTTTCGACGTAGCGTTCCAAGTAGATCGTCGGATCACCGAAGGCCGATTGACCGCGACGCTGGCATTCTGTCACAGCTTTACGTAATTTTTTTTCTTTGGTGGCCACCTTCATTCCAATTCCACCACCTCCGGCGGCGGCCTTAACGAGAATCGGATAACCAAAGTTTTCGGCGAACGCGACGGCTGCATCCTCGTCGGCTATCTCACCTTCGCTCCCTGGAACGACGGGGACATCGGCCGAGAGCGCAAAGGATCGCGCCGCTGATTTATCGCCCATCTTATTCATCACCTCGGGTGTGGGTCCAATAAAGGTGACGCCGGCATTAGTAACTTTATTTACAAATTCGGCATTTTCACTCAACAGTCCATAGCCGGGGTGTAGAGCGTCAGCTCCACTTTCTTTTAGGATATCTAAAATGCGATCTTGCTTTAAGTAGCTTTCCCCGACCGGAGGCGGCCCGAGCAAAAAGCCCTCGTCGGCATCACGCACAAAAGGGGCGTCTTTATCCGCCTCGCTGTAAACGGCAACGCTTGCAATTCCCATTTTTTTACACGTTCGAATAACACGTCGGGCGATCTCTCCGCGGTTGGCAATGAGGATTTTTTTAAACATTTTCTTCTCCATAGTTCCAAGGTGAATAGTTTGGCTGATGTGGGCCATGGTTTAACATATCCATTGAAAGGACGTCGATATGAATCCATTAAAGGACAAACTCAAACAATATATGTTGGTCTGTGGTCGCCCTAAACATGCGATCAATTTCGGGGAAATTCTTGTAGGGTAGTCTCTGTTTGGTTGACAAGTTTATCATGGGGCAAATGCAAATTGAGCGTCGAACCGTCAATCCGACTCGCCACTCCAGCAACGGCACGTCGATTCTAACGCTATTGGCCACGGCTGGGTCAAAGGTAATCACAAAAGAAGCCATCTGATCGAATGGAACTCAATCCTTTGAACTCATTTCGGGATCTGGAGCCGGAGCTATAACGTCTTTTTGTTCAACACCCGCGCCTTTGACGAGGATCTGGTTGTCGACCAGACTGACTTTGGCAACGCCACCATCGACGAGACTTCCAAAAAGCATTTCTTCGGCCAAAGGTTGTTTGATATGCTTCTGAATCACGCGTCCCAAGGGACGGGCACCAAGTTTGGGATCATAGCCTTCTTTGGCCAGCCAAAGTCTTGCCTCTTCGCTCAAATCAAAAGTAACTTCCTTTTCCAAAAGTTGAGACTCAAGTTCGATAATAAACTTATCTACTATTTTCACCATCACTTCTGGTTGTAAGGGTTGGAATAAAACCACGCCGTCGAGCCGGTTTCTAAACTCGGGGGCGAAGGCTTTTTCAATCGCTTTTAATCCCACCGATACATCCACACCACGACCAAAACCGACGGCATTTGTGTCCATTTCTTGGGCGCCAGCATTGGAGGTCATGATGATAATCACGTTACGAAAGTCAGCTTCTTTACCATTGTTGTCGGTTAGTTTAGCGGCATCCATAATTTGTAAAAGCACGTTATAGATATCGGGATGGGCTTTTTCGATTTCATCCAAAAGCAAAACCGCGTGAGGATGTTTGCGAATCGCCTCTGTGAGAAGGCCACCTTGATCAAACCCCACATAGCCGGGAGGTGCGCCAATCAAACGACTCACCGCATGCCTTTCCATGTACTCTGACATATCAAATCGAATAAATTCAACGCCCAAACCAGCGGCCAGTTGTTTTGCAACTTCAGTTTTACCAACGCCTGTGGGCCCTGCGAAAATGAAACTCCCCACCGGTTTTTCCGGACGCGTTAAACCAGCGCGGTTCATTTTAACCGCCGTTACCACTGCATCAATCGCATCATCTTGCTGATAGACGACCGTTTTAAGACGTTGTTCTAAACCTTTTAGCGATGCCCTTTCATCGGTCTTTACGCTTATGTCTGGGATTCTTGCAATCTTTGCGACAATGCTTTCGATCTGCGTTTTATCAATAACATTGCCGTCCATCTCGTCGCGTTTAATACGATGTCGAGCGCCAGCCTCATCAATCACATCGATGGCTTTATCAGGATTGGCGCGCTCACGAATATGCTTATAGGCGAGCTCGGCGGCGGACAACAACGCCTCGTCGGTATAGGTGACCTCATGAAAGGCTTCGTAGTGTTTTTTTAGACCGCGTAAAATTTCGTGCGTCTCTTGAAGAGAGGGCTCCAAAATATCAATTTTTTGAAAGCGACGTGCAAGAGCCCGATCGCGATCAAAGGATTTTTTATACTCCTCATGAGTCGTCGAGCCTATGCAACGCAAGGTCCCGTCAGCCAGAGCCGGTTTTAGTATATTAGAGGCGTCCATAGACCCACCACTTGTGGCACCGGCACCGACGATCGTGTGAATTTCGTCGATGAAAAGAATTGCATCCTTTTCTTTTTTGAGTGCCTTCATGACGCCTTTTAATCGCTCTTCAAATTCGCCTCTGAATTTAGTTCCCGCAATCAACCCACCCAAATCAAGTGAATATAGGGTCGAGTGTTCAAGAATTGCTGGAACCTTTCCCTTACTAATCAGCAACGCCAAACCCTCAGCGACTGCCGTTTTTCCGACCCCAGGTTCGCCGACTAAAATGGGATTGTTTTTTCGACGACGACACAAGACTTGAATGGTTCTCTCAATTTCTTTGTCGCGACCAATGAGCGGATCAATAAAACCTTCCGCAGCACGCAAGTTCAGATTAACGCAAAACTCTTCCAGCGGATTGCTTTTTTTGCGCTGTCCACCCTCCTCGCCCGTTTCGTAATCCCATTCTTCATCTGCGTCCTCAACATCGTCATCATCTCCACCGTGGGACAAATAACTAATGACATCGAGTCTGGAAACCTCTTGTTGGGCAAGGAAATATACCGCGTTGGAATCACTCTCACTAAAGATGGCGACGAGAACATTGCTCCCATCCACTTCATCTTTGCCCGAGCTTTGAACGTGAAATATTGCACGTTGAATCACGCGTTGGAATGCCGAGGTCTGCGTTGGATCTCTTAAGATTCCTTTCGGCAACGTCTCTTGTTCCTTCAAAAAAGCATCTAAATCACTCTTTAGTTTTTCTATGTTCACCCCAGATCTTTTCAGAACTACACGTGTTGTTTTATCAAAACATAGCACATAAAGGAGGTGTTCGAGGGTCACGTATTCGTGACGTCTATCTTCTGCTTCTCGGAAGGCCGTATAAATGGCGACTTCTAAATCTTTTTGGATCATTTTTTACTCCGGTTCCATCGAAAGGGCTAAAGGGTGCCCTTCTTGGCGAGCCCACTTCAAGGTCTGCTCCAGTTTCGTTTCGGCAACCTCTTTTGTGTAAATCCCCGCAATTCCTGCGCCGCTATTGTGCACATTGAGCATAATCGACGCCGATTCTGCGGGAGATTTATGGAACACATTTTCTAAAACGCGGCACACAAAGTCCATTGGCGTATAATCGTCATTTAAAAAAACAACCTTAAAGCGCCTTGGTTTTTTTACTTCAATCTTCTTTTTTGTGACGACTTCGCCGTCTTCGCGATGACTCATGGTCTAACTTCAGGTAAAGGGTTAACGTTGAGCCTATCCCAACTCGTGGCAATTAACGAACGGAGATTCTAATTTATGTCGACAAACTTAAAAAACTTTCTCGATGATTCCACTCCTTTTAATTGGTTCGAAAACTGGTTGCAAGAGGCCGTAGAAACAATTTCCCAAGATCCCGCAGCGATGACCCTTGCAACCACAGATCCTTCGGGCTCCCTTTCCATCCGAGTCGTCTTATTAAAATCCTGGGACGAAAGAGGCTTCGTTTTTTATACCAACTCCCAGAGCCGCAAAGGTGTTGCCTTAGGTGAAAATCGACAATGCGCCCTCTGTTTTTATTGGCCGAGTCTGAATCGACAGATCAGAATTTCTGGCGAAGTAGAAAAAGTAGAAGAAGAAGTCTCGGACGCCTACTTTGAGTCTC
>JALSKP010000701.1 GCA_026988815.1 Myxococcales bacterium
GGCAACGCCCTACGGGTTTTGCGTTTGGGATCTAAACTCCATCTTAACGGATTTTCCTCTATATATTTTCTTATCCGAAACAAATCAGACTCGGACCGAATAACGTGGTCATAGTAATTTGATTGCCATAATTTTTGTTCAAAACGCTCCCATCCTAGTTCTCGTACACCACAAATATATTTCGAGGTCGCTATCGAACAAATAAACCAAAAAATCGTCGGCCCGAATGACCTCTATATTTAACGGACCTAAGACACTCTGCGGAAAATTTTTGATGTTGTCTGAAACAATCCATTTTGCCTCGCAGTGAATTGCCGCGGAGAATATCGGCAGCGCCCCAAAGGTGGGCTTTTTCGAAAAGAGGGAAAGGTCGATGAAATATCTCATTCGGCGCGGTGTTTGATCACCAACTCGGACGCGATTCGAATGTGTGCTTTAGCGGGAATGGGAATCGCCCTCCTCCCAGATTGGCTCGTCGAAGAAGACATCGCCGCGGGAAATTAGACACTTCTCCTTCCCAATTACGAGGCCAGCGAGCGAGATTTTGATCGCTCCATCCACCATCTCTATCCCTCACGAGAATACCTCCCCCTAAAAACGGAAGCTTTCATCGCACTCGCTTCTCAACGCCAACCACGGGTAACCACAGCGGGTTACCCCTACATCTATTTTTAAATGAGAATCAAAAAAAAAATGTGATTGTAGGGTGCGACCCACTATATGCGTCTTTTCATTAGGCTTTTTCGCCAAGACTAAGTATAAGCGCTCATCACTTCCAAAGGATAAGAAATTATGAATCAAAATATGAACGAAATTGTCCGTCAAGCTCAGAAAATGCAAACCCAGATCGCAAAGGTTCAGGAAGACATTGGTTCCAAAGAAGTCGAAGCTTCAACTGGCGGAGGAATGGTTGTTGCCACCTGCAACGGTAAACAGGAATTGCTTTCCGTTAAGATTAATCCAGAAGTCCTCGACCCAAATGATGTTGAGATGTTGGAAGAAATGATTCTGGGCGCTGTAAACCAAGCCATGGAAACCGCCGGTGAAATGATGAATAGCGAAGTCAATAAAATCACAGGCGGCGTTGGCATCCCCGGATTTATGTAAACCGACCTCCTTATGCAAACCCGCGATCCGATCACCAATTTAATAAACGCGCTTACCAAACTCCCTGGCATTGGTGAACGAACGGCGTCTCGTCTGGCCTTCTTTATTCTAAATCAGCCTGATGAGTTGGCCGAAAATTTAGCCTCGGCACTTATCGAAGTGAAGCAACAAGTCGGCTATTGCACCCAATGTTGTAATCTCACAAAAGATGAACGTTGTATGATTTGCCAAGCCCCAAAGCGTAATCAAAATATGATCTGCATCGTCGAAAGCACGCCCGATTTGCGCGCCATCGAAAGAACCGGCGAGTTCCATGGAACCTACCACGTTCTCCACGGATTAATCAGTCCGCTCGAAGGTGTGGGCCCCGATGATTTGCGTATCCGAGAACTCATCACTCGCCTCGGGCAAAGTAAAATTGAAGAACTCATCGTTGCCACAAGTCCCTCTGTTAATGGCGAGGCAACGGCGCTTTATTTACAAAAACTCGTCAAACCCTTTGAAATAAAAATTACCCGTATTGCGTCGGGTATTCCGATTGGCGGTGACCTCGAATACATCGATAGGGTGACCCTCTCCCGTGCTCTTTCTCAGCGAAGAGAATTGAACTAGCGCCGCATTTAATAAACACGCTTACTAATAGGTTTACTCATGGCCATATCAACCAAACCCGCAAGTGGATTTCGAGACTTTTTACCCGATGAAATGCGACGCAGAGATTACGTGTTCGGCGTTGTCGAGAAGGTTTTTAAAAACTACGGCTTTGATAAAATCGATACGCCTAGTGTCGAACGATTATCGACCCTTCTTGGAAAATACGGCGAGGAAGGCGATCAGCTCATCTTCAGAATACTCAACCGCGGCGATAAGTTAACACGCGCTCTTGAGAAGCAACCTGGTGAGGCGAACTTAGCCGAAATCGGACTAAGATACGATTTAACCGTTCCCCTAGCCCGCGTTTTTGCCAAGTATAAAAACGACCTTCCACCTATTTTCAAACGCTACCAAATCGCTCCTGTCTGGCGAGCCGATCGTCCACAACGTGGGCGCTACCGCGAATTTTATCAATGTGATGTCGACATCGTAGGCTCGTCGTCGCTCATCGTAGAAGTGGAAGTGGTCTCGGCGTTAAGCGAAATTTTGGAAAAACTCAAATTCGAAAATTTCCGAGTGCACTTCAATCACAGAAAATTCCTTAAAGTCATGATCGCCTCAGCCGACATTCCACAAGACCAAGAAAGCACAACTTTGATAGCCCTTGATAAGCTCGATAAAATCGGCGTCGAGGGCGTTAAAAAAGAACTCGGGACACGTGGTCTCGATGATTCACAGATTTCGAAACTCCTTTCCTTGAGTGAAAACTTGCCCGACGATAATGTCGAAAAAGTAAAAACGCTTACCAATCGAATGCAACACATTGAGGGGGCGCAAAGTGTGGGTCAAGAGATTCTCGAGCTCCTCTCCCTTGCCGAAAACGCCATCGCTGGAAAAACGCTCTACTTTGATCCTTTTCTCGCTCGCGGCCTTTCTTATTATACGGGCGCGATTTTTGAAATTCGTTCTGATGATTTCCCGGGTAGTTTAGGAGGCGGCGGACGCTACGACGAACTTATCGGGATGTTTATGAAGCAGCCGGTTCCTGCGTGTGGATTTTCTCTCGGTTTGGAGCGTATCATCCTTCTTCTGGAAGAACGTAATGCATCATTTGGTCCTGACTCTGGACCCGATGTTTTAGTAAGCGTGTTTAGTAATGAACTTGCAGGGGAATCCCTTAAGGTTGCCCAGGAATTAAGGGCAATGGACATTAAGGTCGACCTTTATCCTGGAAGTGGGAAGTTGAAGAAACAATTCAAATACGCGAATACCCGAAACATTAAGACCGTTATCGTCCTCGCGCCGGATGAAATCGAAAAGGGAGAGGTCTCCATCAAGGACATGGAATGCGGTGAGCAAAAAAGCTTATCTCGCGATACCTTCCTCAGTTACTTCCAATAGATGCTTTTTTCGGAAGAACCCCAAACGATTATCACGCATTACCTTGAAGAACCTGGAAGAGAAATTCATCGCCTTCCTTTTGGAGACGGACACGGTACCCGAGATCCTCTGTTGGTATAATGTAGGGAAGATAGAGAATGTTCTCGGACAGAAGGAAATTATATTCCTTTTGAGAAGACCTATCTTTTAGTAAAACTGCATAGGTTTTAAGGATCGCAGACTGAAGTTTAGTTCGAAGGGCTTCGCGCATCTCTTCGGGAAAAAGCTGAAGGTGTTCTTCTAGAGCTTCGGTCTTCCAAACCGCCTCGCTACTATGAACTGCTAATCCTATAGAGCATTGCGCAAACTCATATTGGCCATCCACGCAGGTATCGCGTTCTTTGATTTCAAAGATCATATCAATTGTGGTCTCGCTAAATTCCTTCCAATCAAAATTCAGAAAGCGACGTGGACCAATTTTCAAGCTGGGTTTGGGTGATAAACCACCAGGAAAACCCTCAGAATATTTTAGATTCTCAGTCCGCCCTTCGTAACGTGTTCTAAAGAAAAAATGTATTCTTGACCGCGTTTCCATCGGAGGTTCGAAGTAGCGGGTTTCTACCCCAAGAAACTCGACCTCCACGCTGTGGACGCTCTGCGCGATTCCTTTTTCTAAGCGAATATTCAATGTCATTCTCTTCCCTCTTTACGATGTTTTATGCTCTGGCTACCATCCCAAGCTGACGGGCTAAAAATCATTGTCAATCTCCTAGGGGGTTTTATTTCGACGACTACAGTCAAGATCGGTGATTCGGCGACGAAGATCTTTTGCCGAAGAAGCCTAAAAAATCGGAAGCGAGTTTTCAACAAAATTTTTAATACTTTCAAGGACGTTTCGAGAAAGTTGACAGACCTAACCAGAGTTGAGAAACACCCGGGCCGGCGCTTTTGGCGGTGCATTTTTCGAGTCGTAATTATGATTAAATACCTAAGCGTAAAATCGGTACTTACAGATATTAAACCTGAACATCTGCATGATACCTAGTGTGATCAATATCAGCGGGAATTTGAGGGAACTTGCTTTCGTAGGACGACCCTCTACAGCGGAGCTGCACAAATGACCCTAGCACCCCCCAAGAGTACTTCCTCGGAAGTGCTAACGCACATCCTCAGGGCGCCCTCTCCCAGAGGTGGAGGGGACTTCTCTTCATTCCAAAGAAGAAACCTCTTTCATTCAACCCACCGAAAATGATCACACTAGCTGTTTGCGGTGATCACACACTATCAAGAGAAAGCTTCTTTGGAGAACAAAAATAGTGTATGACTTCGAGCCGAATAAAGAGGAGTAGAAAATGTCTTTTGAGCAATTCCAAGGTACCCAAGATTATATTGTCAGCGCCGAATTACGCGATGCGGTCAATGTTGCGATCTCTCTAGAACGCCCACTCCTGATTCGCGGTGAGCCGGGAACAGGGAAAACCCTTCTCTCAAAATCTATCGCCCAAGCCCTTCAAAAACCAATTGTTCGGTGGCACGTTAAATCCACCACGCGCGCCCAAGAAGGTCTCTATGTTTACGATACCGTACAACGACTAAACGATTCTCGTTTTGGCGGCGGCGAGGTCAACAACGTCGAACATTATATTAAACTTGGGCCTCTCGGACAGGCCTTTGATGCCCAAGAACGCGTGATCCTCCTTATCGACGAAATCGATAAAGCCGATATCGAGTTTCCAAACGATCTCCTCCACGAACTCGATGAAATGTCGTTTACCGTTCGCGAAACAGGTCGCCTTATCAAAGCCGAAAAAAGACCCATCATTATCATTACCTCGAACGCCGAAAAAGAATTACCCGACGCGTTTTTGCGACGTTGTATTTTTCATTATATTTCTTTTCCCAGCAGCGAGATGATGAAAGAGATCATTAAAGTTCACTTCCCAAAAATCGAAGATGAATTGATGACCCAAGCTTTATTGAAATTCTACTGGTTGCGTGAACAACCCGAGGTTCGAAAAAAGCCTTCCACAAGCGAGCTCATGGATTGGTTGGGCGCTTTGAAACGCGCCGGTATGAGCACAGCAAACCTGCAAGGAAAATTCCCTTTTCTCGGCGTACTGCTCAAAAAGGAAGCTGACCTTGTCGGCATCGAACGACGTGTGAACTAAACATGCTCGTCGATTTTTTCTTTCTTCTCAGAACGCGCGGTATTAATGTTTCCCTCACCGAATTACTGCTCCTCATAGAAGCGTTACAAAAGGGACACGCGGACTCAAACCTTGTCGTATTTTATGCGCTGGCGAGGTCGATTCTTGTTAAAAAAATTGAACATTTCGATATTTACGATCGTGTATTCGCCGAGTTTTTTAAGGACGTGGAATTCCCCGAAGCCATGCTCGATCAAATTCATGATGAGCTCTTGGACTGGTTAAAAAACCCTAAAAATTTCGACGGGCTTTTGCCCGATAAAGATCTCAAAGCCCACGATCTAGAAACCCTCCGGAAAATGTTTGAAGAGCGATTAAAGGAACAAAAAGAACGCCACGATGGTGGTAGCAAATGGATAGGGACCGGTGGAACAAGTCCCTTTGGACATGGCGGTTCCAATCCAGCCGGTGTTCGCATTGGCGGACCTGGAGGCGGCAGAAGCGCCGTCCAAATCGCTATGGACAGACGTTTTCATAACCTACGCTCTGATCTCGTTCTTGATGTTCGACAATTTTCATCGGCCCTTAGACGCCTGCGTATTCTGTCCAACGATGGACAAATTGAAGAATTAGATATCGAAAAGACGATCGATAAAACTGCGCAAAATGCCGGCGATATTGAATTCGTCTTTAGCAAAGCGCGGAAAAATCAGGTCAAGCTTTTGCTTTTATGTGATGTCGGCGGATCGATGAATCCCTACACCCGTACGACAAGCTTGCTCTTTTCGGCGGCCCATCAAGCCCAACATTTCAAGCAATTTAAGAGCTATTATTTTCATAATTGCGTGTACGGAAAACTTTATAGCGATATGCATCAACGCGAATCGGTGGACACCAAAGAGCTCCTCAAAAACGTCGACTCGACCTGGCGATGTATCATCGTCGGTGATGCAGCAATGGCGCCTTATGAGCTTAGCGACGCTGGCGGTGCCTTAGATTTTTTCAGCCACAACAGAGACACGGGGCTCATCTGGTTGCAACGCATACTCGAAAAAATACCGCGCTCGGTGTGGCTCAATCCAGATCCGGTGCGCTATTGGAACTCATCCTATACCGCCAGAATCATATCAGAACTCTATCCGATGTTCCCCTTTACGCTTTCTGGAATCGATGACGCGATCGCTGAATTGCGAAAGCGTTAGGGTTATTTTAAACCTATCTAACAGCGGTACAGATCGGCATTTCATCATGTAAAAGGGTCATATCAATTGATCCCGGACCGATAGCCTCAAACATATTTCCATCCATATCCGTATCGCCATCCACATCGATAAAAATCGGGTTCGGCATGGAAAACACAAGTTGCCCGTTGTTGATTGGAAAAGAAATATTTGGACCCAGAGCGATAAAGGTAATCCAGGTGTCTTCGGTGAACACACGAGAATAGGTTTCATCGTAGTCCACGATATCCTCGACGTTGGAGGTCACATCGATCTTTTCGATAATCTTACCGTTGGCTAAAACGAGGATGCGATCCACCTGAGAATAGGGAGGGGTTTGAACGCGAACGTGGATATCGACCGCCGTCACCGTATCGGTAGAAATACCGTCGCCCGGCAAAGCATCAGGAAAATCAACCAAGGCAAAACGCGCCATCGTGGTTTGGTTTTGGCGGATCGCTTGTTTGACCATCTGCGGATCAATGGCAGAGGCATCATCAGTCGTCGAGGAGATATAATTTCTATTCTCGCCCACACCTCTCCAAAGTCCATGCGTATCAGAGTTCGCGATTCCAGTGATGCGCAATCCGATGTTCAACAGAGCCGACCAATCCTCAACGAGCAAGCAAATTTGGTCTTCATCATTTACGATTTCCATCGAATCGAAATCAGTTGTGAATTTTTCGGGCTTCATCGCTTGGCTGGTTGCGGGATCAAATTCTACGTCTTTAAAATAACCGCTATTTCCACGTCCATGGTTCATTTGCACGATTGGATCGCTTGGTAATAATCTACCCAATGCGATCATTTCTTTGATCGTTCGACGCACAGCTTTTCCGTCTTCAATGACCGCCAATGGAATCGATCCTCGTCCCCGTTCGTTGGCCTTAAACTCCATCGGAAACCAATTCATATGGGTATGGGTCGGGCTGATTTCAATACCAGGGATTGTAGAAATTTGGTCGCCCACATCGAGTTCATCGATGTAGGGTTGAATATCGGTCACGCCCTCGTGGTCGGTAGGTGTAACGAACTCAACGCCCTGGCCTACGTTGTCCAAGACACGATCTCGAACAGAAACTTCGCTATCCAAACTGGGTTCTAAATGCTGATGAAAATCGCCGGCAATGAAATTGTCGGTATCAAGTACACGCGTCAGCATGAGGTCAACTTGCTTACTATTCCCGCTGGTCAGATCAACGGACTGCGTTTGAATATCCCACTCCATGCCGTGGTCGGCATAGACCGTATAATTGCCAGGAGCAACTTTTTGTAGTGAAGGATGTCTAGCTCGAACAACGTAAACTTTCCTACTACCATCGTCGTTCTTGACGAGCGTAACACTCACCGTTAGCTCGCCATCAATCGCGGCGCCGCGCACATCAATGGTCGCTGGAGTGTCGAGACTGTAGTCGTTCATATCCGTCATCGTGATTTTTTGTTCGAGTTCGCCGAGCAGTGGATCGACGAAAAAGTGGGTTGCTTTCTCGCTTGTAAAAAGAAATTCGCCATTCTCATTTGTCGTCGCAAACGCCACGTGTTCGTCATCATTATAGACCTCTACTCGCCGGTTCGCCGCGGGCGTATTGTCGCCGTATTGCAGGGTTATTTTTCGTCCCTCGGCGAGTTTAGGAGGACTGGGGAGGGCTTGATTTCTGAGCTTTTGAATTTCTTCGGCAACCGAATGTGTGGTGCCATCGCCTACGATGAGGTTACGACGGGTGGCATATTCTTGTCCGGCTTCAAGGGTCACGCGCGTATCACCGACCAAGAGCCATGGGATCAAGCCTTGGGTCGCGGTAAAATTTTCTGAGCTTTCGGCTCTATACCAACCAAAGGAATGGCCGTCACCTTGGGCAATAAAGGCGTCCGTTTTTGCGACCAGGTCGAATCCAAACTCTTTGGTCCAAAAACTCACACGTTCACCAAAGCCGATGAGATCGCCGATGTCGACAACGGTTTTCATCCCATCGCTTTTTGAGGTCCACGTCACAATTTCGACGTTGGCTCTATCAGGATAGAGGCGATACTCGACGCTAATGTCGAGCCCGACCGGTTTAAAAAGTGTGGTGCCTAGGGCGCCGACGATTTGGGCAATCTGAATATCTTTACCATCGGCTCGAAGAACAGCCGGTCCACCGTCGGATCCGTCGCTTACCACGTAGACTTTTTCTGCATCAAAGACGTTTAATTTTTGACGTGGTGACCAAATATCAAAGACATCTTCAGAGGTATCGCCGACACGGCGCATGTCAACAAGCAAGCCTCCGTGAAAAAATTCGAAACGATTGGTTTCCAATCCTTGCACGCAGAATTCTGCTTTATTGTTGTAGAGTTTATAATCGCCGGCTTTACAATGCGCGAAAATACCATGAAAACCTTCGTCAGTGGTGGTCTTACCGACGCGCGATTCCTTGTCATCCAAGGTCGCATCCAATACCGGGTTTCCATCTGGATCCACGCCGGGTTGGATTGGGGTTCGTTGGAAAGGATCCACCTTTCCCATATCCTCTTCGACGTCCTGACCGACATCGGGTTCTTTTGGAAAATCAAGATGGGTAACATCGCGTCCAGGGGGAATATTTGGAAGATTTTCACCCTCGGAATCTGAATCACAAGAGAATGCGAGAAGAGCTAGAATAAGGATCATTTTTTTCATGAGAAACTCGATGTAAACGTGATGCGTTTTACGATTTTGTGAGCATTAAGGCAAGTATTCTCGACAGACCGTTTTAGGGGCCTGGCTTCTAAATGATGTCGAGAAAACAGGTGAAATCAAAAAAGCGAAAGCAAAATCCAAAGAGGGATTGCAACACCAACGGGAATCGAAAAATTATCGTCCATGTCTCGGCTAAGTAATTCCACGATCGCGCCACTGAGGGGGGCGATAATAATAAAGGCTATCTGCATCCCCAAAGAAAGCGTGGTCGTACTCACGAAAAAAACGAATGCGCTAATCAACACGCCAGAAAGAAAAAAAGCGCCTGTCCCTTCCAAGGAGCGATTATTGATAATCTTTCTTTTACCAAATTTTCGTCCCACCGTTGCAGCGATGGGATCGCAAAAAGCTAAAATCAGAACGGCCAGTTTTGCGATAATAGGCGAGCCTATAAGAACCAAGATCACCATCGCAGTGGTGTACCAGGTCGAGGAATTGATCCGGTAGGCTTCATGAGAGTGGGAAACCTTCGAAAATAATTTCATCAAGGTTTGGTTCCACCGCTCGCTAAAGGTGCGTGTAATTTCCAAACTCCACGCAAAAATTGAGGCCGAGATGGCAATCAATTCAACCCAAACGAAGGGCAAATACTGGATCGCTAAAAAAGCCAACACGCCGGATAAGGCATGGAAAAAAGAACGCTGCCAGTTCGTGGGTCGCAAATCTGGAACGCTCAAATTATTGGACTTTAAGGC
>JALSKP010000702.1 GCA_026988815.1 Myxococcales bacterium
GGGGGGGGGGATGGGGGTCACGTATTGGCGTTTTTCGGCACGTTCAAGGGTTGCCGATTGTGCCGCGTCCATGATCGATTGATGAACAGAGGCTCTAACGGGTTGTTCTGACCAGAGTTCGCTGACGTCGCCTAGGAGGGCTCGGATTTCTGCTTGGTCTCTTTGAAGATCCGGTGATCCTGCAATCTCTTCAAGAAACTCCTCCCGAGATTCATCAGACGCCTCATCATACATGAGATCGATTAGGCGTTCTGTTGTGTTGCTTTCACTAGACATAATACTTCTCTTAAATTCTCCGAAACCAGACGCTGCCGTTGCGTCTACACAACCTTAAACGAAGGAAAGTCGGAAGGGATCTTAAAAAGTGAATTCTTTTCTTCATACTCTTCTTACTTCTTCTTGATCGTGGTTATCAAAACTATGTCCCTTATAGGATGCCATTGTGGAGCGAAGTGCTTCGATGGCATATCGCATTCGACTTTTCACCGTGGGAAGGGGACACTCTAAAATATCGGAAATCTCCCGAAACTTCAGACCAGAAACCTGGCGCATTACAAATATTTCACGTTGTTCTTCTGGAAGTTCATCTAAGGCATCCTGAAGACGTTTTAAAAAAACTTTGCGCTCATAATCTCCCGAAGAGGCTTTTGCCGAATCGTCGGCAACACGATCTTGATAGGTTAATCCGCCATCGTCGCCTTTGGCAGAGGTATTAAGAGACATTTCATGACGATTTTTTGTCTTTCTCGCTCGGTCGATACATAGATTACGTGCAATGGTATAGGCCCATGTCGTGAATTTTGCTTTTTCCTGGTAACTGGCTGCACTACGAATAATCCGCATAAAGGCTTCTTGAAGGAGTTCCTCGGCCAACTCTGTGCGCCTTACACTTCGCAAGATGAAGTTGAATAAGGGCTTTTCGTGGCGCTTGACGAGGGTCTCAAAAGCCGCAAGATCGCCACCCTGATAGGCGAACATCAGTTCTTCGTCGCTTCGTTTCTCCCGACCGGCGGCATGTCCCACAGTGCCAAAGGTTAGAAATAAAGATTTAAAAAGAGAAAAAACCAAGATCGCCTTTTCGTTACCCTTATCATACTTCTTTCTGACTTACTTTATTCCAAAATCGACGAAAGCGAAAGGATAGCGGGGATTTAGAGAACAAAATTCGACCGATCTAATCCTTGTGGTTATGGCGTTAAGACGATAAAAGAACGCAAAATAATATTTGGAGCTTTCATGTTTCCTTTCCGTTCTTCGAATCGTTTTTCGTCCAATCGTTGGGTTCAAGCTTTTGCCTGGATCATCTGCGTTCTGTCGATTCTTATATTCACCTTGGGTATCATCATTACCCATGAAAATACCTCTTCGGCCAAAGAAGAGGTTATTCCTACCGCTCAGAATGCCTTGGCAATCGAATCGATGCGTAAGGAAATTAAGAAATTAGAAGCTCAAAACGTGGCTGATAAATCGATTTCGGAGAAAACAATTTCCGAGCTGAAATTGCGTTTGAAAACCTTAGAAATCAAAGTCGCGCCGAAAGTTAAAAAGAAAAAAGAAGAGCTCAAAAAAATAAAAATTAAAAGGGTCGGAAACGAAAAATCTTCTTGGATGGATCGCTTGATCTCCCTCTTTGGACTCTTTCTGCTCGTCGGCATTGCGGTGGCGATGTCCAATAATCGAAGGAAGATCAACTGGAAATTGGTTGGCGTTGGCATCGGTCTTCAGGTCGTCTTTGGATTCGTGATTCTGGGTCCTGGCCGGGAAGCTTTTGATTGGATGTCGAGCGGCATTACCGCTTTGCTAAATTTCACCAATGCTGGTTCGGGCTTCTTGTTCAATAGTTTTGTGACCGGGAAAACGGAAGTCGGATTGATCAACTTCACCTTTGCCGTTCTCCCAACGATCATCTTTTTTAGTGCCTTCATGACCGTTCTCTACCACATCGGCATCATGCAATGGGTTGTCAAAGGCTTTGCCTTTGTCATGCAAAAAGGCATGCGTATTTCTGGAGCAGAAAGTCTTTCTGCTGCGGCCAATATTTTCGTCGGCCAAACCGAGGCACCACTCGTCATTAAGCCTTACGTGAACGACATGACCATGTCCGAATTAATGACCGTTATGACAGGGGGCTTTGCTACCGTCGCCGGCGGCGTTTTTGCCATCTATGTTGGGATGCTTGAACCCATGTTCCCAGAAATTGCAGGCCACCTTCTTACTGCATCCGTGATGAGCGCGCCTGCCGCACTCGTCATTGGTAAGATCGTGATTCCCGAGACCGAGGAGCCGGCAACGATGGGAAATATCGATATGAGCGGAGAAAAAGAAGACGTCAATGTGCTAGACGCTGCAAGCCGCGGCGCTGCTGAGGGACTCAAACTTGCCCTCAACGTTGCTGCAATGTTGCTCGCCTTCTTGGCCTTACTCGCGTTGGTTGATGCCTTGATCGGTGCAATGCAGTTTTGGGCAACAACGCCTTTGAAGCTCCAAGAAATTTTTGGCGTACCTTTCGGTTGGCTCGCTTGGACGATGGGCGTTCCGTGGGAAGACTGCCCAAAAATCGGGGAGCTTTTCGCGGTTAAAATGATTGTAAATGAGCTGGTTGCCTATTCTGAGCTGCAGAAAATGTTGCAGGCGGGGGAACAACTTTCTGATCGCTCCATTATTATTGCCACCTACGCACTTTGCGGATTTGCCAACTTTGGTTCTATCGGTATCCAACTGGGAGGCATCGGAGGCATCGCGCCAGAACGAAAAGCCGACCTCGCCAAAATCGCCTTGAAAGCAATGATCGCCGGTACCATCGCCGCCTTTATGACAGGCACGATTGCCGGTATTCTTATCTAACTTTACTTCCCCAATCTTTGGTCCGTTAAAACGTGAAAACAAAAATTGCAATCCTGGGGTCGGGCAATATTGGCACCGATCTACTCCTCAAAATTCTGAAAAATGACAGTCTCAAAGTCGCCTTATTTGTTGGCATCGATCCAAATTCTGAAGGCTTATTGCGTGCCAAGAAAAAGGGAATTCCGATCACCCATAAGGGAATAGTGGGACTGCTTGAAAGCGAAGATTTTGCTGAGATTAAAATTGTCTTCGACGCGACCTCCGCCAACGCACATTTTGAGCATGCCAAAATCCTGAAAAAAAAAGGCAAGATTGTCATCGATCTTACCCCTGCTGCCGTCGGTCCCTACGTGATTCCGGTCGCAAACCTTGATGCCCATTTGGACGCAGAAAACGTAAATATGGTGACCTGTGGTGGCCAGGCAACGATTCCCATCATACACGCGGTGAATCAAGCCGTTCCTGGGGACCTTATTTATGGCGAAATCGTCGCCTCGATTTCTAGCCGTTCAGCCGGTCCCGGGACGCGCGCCAATATTGATGAATTTACCCAAACCACCGCCCGTGCCATTGAGGTCGTCGGCGGCGCGAAAAAAGGCAAAGCAATCATCGTTCTTAATCCCTCCGACCCTCCCTTGATCATGCGCGATACGGTTTACACGCTTGTTGAAGCTAGCCGCGAAGATGAAGAAAAATTAACCACAGCGATCAAGGAAATGGTCGCTCGCGTGGCCGCCTACGTGCCTGGTTACCGTCTTACTCAAGATCCTGTTTTTGATTATTTTGATGTTGAGTCTCCAGTCAAGATTCCCGGTTATGGATCCTTTTCGGGCGTAAAAATTACAACCCTTTTAGAGGTCGAAGGGGCCGGAGATTATCTTCCAAAGTACGCAGGTAATCTTGATATTATGACTGCCGCCGCCTTAGAAATGGGCGTGAAAATAGCGCAGTCTCGTCAACTACTTTAATACAGCGCTACTGGCCAGAAGTAAGCAAGTAGGCATTTTATTAAGCTTTGTTTAACCTGTTCTACCCGGCTTTGCGCTCCTCAATATAAAAGTATCTAAGGTTGACGGTCCCACTCAAAGCGAAGGCAGTATCATTAACGATAATAGAACAAACACTTCTATATTGAATGTTTTACTTTGATAATGTTTTTCAATATCTCTCTACGAGATCAAATATTTGATCTATTTTACTCGAAGGATAATCAATGAAAAATGTACTCATCGCAATTCTTGCTATCACACTCTTCGCATGTGGAGAGGATAACACAAACAACAACGGAACGACGGGAGGGGCGGGAACGACCGGAACGACCGGAACGACGGGAACGACCGGAACGACGGGAACGACGGGAACGACCGGAACGACGGGAACGACCGGAACGACGGGAACGACCGTTGTTGCCACTTTCAATGGACTCGACGATCTCGGCGCGGACTTCGTGTATGAGGGATGGATAATTACACCTGATGGGCCTGTCTCGGCCGGACGTTTTAGCGTCGCTAACGATCCCACCGAATTTACTTTCGACCTGGACGAAGAAATTACAGGTGCCATGAAATATGTCCTCACAATTGAGCCAAAGGAAAACGATATGCCAACACCTTCGATGACCCACATCCTTGCTGGCGATTTAACGATGGGGTCGGCAACATTAAGCACCGATGACGGAGCGGCGCTAGGCGATGATTTTGCTACAGCAGCCGGAAATGTGATTCTGAATACACCGTCGACTGCAGATATGGCAGATTTCAATTTAGGGATTTGGTTTTTTGATCCCAATGGAGGAGCACCCGTCGCAATGGTACTGCCAACCCTTCCTTCAGGATGGAAATATGAAGGTTGGGCGGTCGATGCCTCAGGTCCGCATAGCACCGGCACCTTCACGAAAACCGATATGGCCGATGATGACGGAAAAGGCGCCACCGCTGGCCCCGATATGACACCGCCTTTTCCTGGTCAAGATTTTATCACGCCTCCCTTGGATCTTTCTACAGCAACAGCAGTGATTTCTATTGAGCCCGATCCCGATAATTCTGCGATGCCCTTCACCTTAAAGCCATTGGTGATCGAACTTGCCTCCCCAGCGATTGGTGTTCCAACTGCCTTTGGCCAAAATTTGGCGTCCTTTCCGACGGGAAGCGTTACCCTAACCTCAAAGTAGGTTCGTGTATTTATTGAGTAAGGTTAAGCCTGTCGACAATTTTTTGATGAAGCCCGCCAAAAGAAGACCCCGATAACCCCACAATAATGTCACCCGATTGAGCGTGCTCGGCAACGTAGGTCGCAATATCGTCCACGTTTTCGATCAACTCAATCGGCGTTCCCGTGTCTTTAATATCTGCGACAAGCTGATCGATACTCAAACGTTTCTCAGGCGGTAAATCCTCGTCTTTTCGCCAGGGCTTGGAAATGACAACCTGGTCGGCAATCGACAAGGCGCGCGGGTAATCGTGCTGAAAAACAGCCCGCCGAGAAGTATTGCTCTTCGCCTCAAAGATTCCCCAAATTTTTTGATTGGGAAAACGTTTACGCATGGCCGATAAGGTCGCCTCTACGGCGGTGGGATGATGGGCGAAATCATCAAATATTTTGATACCTTTTACTTCGGCAATAAGTTCCTGGCGTTTTTTGACCGACTTAAATTGTTTGAATCCCGCTTTTAAAACCTCTGGATCCACGTTTTCATCGAGGCAAATCCCAATCGCGCCCAACATATTACGAAGATTAAATTCTCCCACCATAGGGAGCTCAAAACGCCCCAAATCTTTTTCTAGAAAAGTAACATTGCACGAAATCACATCGCCGTATTCGATATCGGTCGCGCGCAGATGGTTGCCCTCACCGAGTCCGAAAGTATAACGCACACAATCGCGCTCCTCACTCACTTCAAGCGCATTTGCGTCGTCACCATTAACCCAAAGGGTTCCATACTCGGGGATCAACTTGACCAAGCGTCGAAAAACATGTTTTACCGATTCGAGATCTGGATAGATATCGGCGTGATCAAATTCGATATTATTGATCGTGGCCCGATAAGGCGAGTAGTGCCAAAATTTAGGCACCTTATCGAAATAAGCGGTGTCGTATTCGTCGCCTTCAACGACAAAGGGATCTTGGCCAAGCCTAAAATTGGAGTCAAAATTTCCCGTTATTCCACCTACAAAAAAACTTGGATCGCGTTGAGCGTGAAAAAGCGACCATGCGATAAGGCTCGTTGTTGTGGTCTTGCCATGCGTTCCGGTGACGACAATATTATTTCCACGACGCATAAAGAAATGACGAAGGGCCTCGGGAAAGCTTAAGTGGGCGATGTTTCGGTCGCGCATCGCGACCGCATCGGCATAGCTTGATCGACAGACATTACCAACAATGACAAGGTCTGGATTCCAGTCCAAATTTTTTTCATCGTAGCCGATCATAATATCGATGCCCTGATCTTCAAGCCAGGTACTCATCGGTGGGTAGGCCATTTTATCGGACCCCCGGACATCAAATCCCTTGGATTTCAACATCGCCGCAAGACTACCCATCGCCGTTCCGGCGATTCCAATGATGTGAATTTTTTGAATGTTTTGGGGAAGGTTTGGGAATGCTCTACGATTTTCGGCGGTCATGGGCGTCCTTTTTCTGGAGGTGCGGGGATTCTACTTTAGTTATTGTAGAACGGAAAAAAAACCATAATTTTATCAGAAATCGATGGTGAATTTTATATTTTTCTAAAAATTGAGGGGTATTTGAGTCTGCAATTATTCATGTTTTCTGTTACTAAATTTTTATTCATCAGGAGTTATCATGAATTTTATTCCTCTTATTATTGGTGGCGTTTTCGCTTTAATCTCGGCATTTGTAAGCAAGCGATTGAAATCTAAATTTGCACACTACTCAAAAGTGCATTTGCAAAACGGTCTAACGGGTGCCCAAATTGCGCAAAAGATGTTGCGCGACAACGGCATATCAGACGTTCAGGTCATTTCGACCCCCGGTCAGCTTACCGACCATTACGATCCTCGAAATAAAACCGTTAACTTGAGCGAAGTTGTCTACGGACACGCCAATGCAGCGGCGGCTGCGGTAGCGGCTCACGAATGTGGCCACGCTATTCAACATGCCCAGGCCTACAGTTGGCTGACGATGCGTTCAAAATTGGTTCCCGCCGTTGGATTTGCGTCCAAGTATTTGAGTTTTGTCATCATGGCAGGATTTGCGATTGTCGCTTTCACGGACAGTTACTTTGTTTTAATGATCGGTATTGCGCTATTTTCTGCAACGACCTTGTTTTCATTCGTTACACTTCCCGTCGAATTTGATGCGAGTAGCCGAGCATTAAAATGGTTGGAGCGGGAAAATATGGTGACCGAGAACGAGCATGCTGGCGCCAAAGACGCGTTGAAATGGGCTGCGCTAACTTATGTTGTTGCCGCACTCGGTTCTCTAGCTAACCTGGTTTATTATATTTCTTTACTTAATCGCCGGCGTTAATCGGCATTTTTTCAAATTGCTTTAGGTGAAAAAAAAACGCCCTAATGGCGTTCGGAATGAGAAGCGAAATCGCTTCTTAGAATTAGAGTTCGCAAAGACCGATACAATCAGCGCCGCCATTCTTGGGATCGCAGGTATCGCTTGGGTCGTCTACGCACGTTCCTACAACACATTGAATTCCAGCAAATCCACCACATGAGGCGGGGGTACAGCTGTCGGCGTCAACACAAACACCGTAACAACCGTTGACGATCTCTGCGATTTGGTCTTTGCCACAATTGGGCTCGGCGCGACGACAAGAGAGTTGCGAACCATCTCCACAGGTAACGGGGTCACAGGTGAGCGCATCAACACAGTCGCCGTAGCAGCTGTTAACGATTTCACGAACTTGTCCGTCGGGGCAAGCAAGGAGAGGTGCAAGACAAAGAAGTTCGGTTCCGTCACCGCATACGATGGGGTCACAGGTGTTTTCATCGACACATTTTCCGTAACAACCGTTGACGATTTCTGCAACCTGGCCAGCGGGGCAAACAGGCTCAGCGCGTTTACAGGTAAGTTGTGATCCGTCTCCACAAACACATTCTCCAAGATGAACAACTGAGGTTTGGGCGGCTTGGGCCATACATGCATTTCCGTAGGTTTGACCGTCGCATCCGCAAACTGGGAAGTACTCTTTGGTGCATACTTGGGGCGCGATAACACAGGTTCCGGGAGCGTCGAAGCTTCCGCAAGCAGCCGCGATATCGAATTCGCAGAATTCGCCTTCAGCGCACATTGCGCCCCCGCGTCCGCCACAGGCAACATCAACAGGTAAACAGGTGTTTTCGTCAACGCACTCGCCGTAACAGCCGTTTACGATTTCGGCGATTTCGCCTTTGGGGCAGGTTGGCTCAAGACGTTTGCATGCCAATTGAGAGCCGTCTCCACAGACCGTAGCGACTGGAGCGCAGGTGTTTTCATCGACACATTGGCCGTAACAACTATTAACGATTTCAGCGATTTGTCCTTTAGGGCAAACAGGCTCAAGTTGTTTACACATGAGTTGGGTTCCGTCTCCACAAATAGCGGGCAAACAGGTCTTCGCGTCTACACACTCGCCGTAGCAAGCGTTGACGATTTCGGCGATTTGACCCGCTGGGCAGGTAGGCTCGACGATTCTACAAGCGAGTTGTGAGCCGTCTCCGCAGATGGCTGAAACGGTGGGCTTACATGTTTTTTCGTCCACACAATCGCCGTAACATCCGTTGACGATTTCCGCGACCTGGCCTTTCTCACATACCGGCTCAGCGCGTTTACACATAAGTTGTGAACCGTCGCCACAGACAGAGGGCCTACAATCAGGATCGGGTCTAACGCAGAAAGCATCACATGCGCCGTCGTTATACCAGCCTTTGATTTTACAAAAGTCCTTCGCGGTATCGTTCTTAGCGAGCTTAGCCGCTTGTTCTTTTGTAATATCTTCGCTTGTTGAAGATGTGGGTTCATCAAGGGCGGCCTCACATGAGGTGCAACAAATTAAAAAGCCAATAGCGACGAGTGTTTTTTTCATTATCTTTCTCCATTTCAAATTCTAAGTAGGGAAAATTTCCCTGACACCAATATTAATATCCCCATACGAAGTGCGATGCAATCGAAAGCATTCTAAAGCTTTCTAAAGTTCATCTTCTAGCGTGAGATTTGTTTATAAATAGGTTAGGCTATGAATATGAAAAGATTGTATAAAATGGTTTTAATTGTCCTTCTTCT
Source organism: Myxococcales bacterium (assembly GCA_026988815.1). Lineage (GTDB taxonomy): Bacteria > Myxococcota_A > Bradymonadia > Bradymonadales > Bradymonadaceae > CALJNB01. The sequence continues at coordinate 9,079 of JALSKP010000702.1, forward strand.
TACACTTTCTTGTACAGAAGAGGATCCTGATCAAAGTAACCCCAATAAGGGTGAACCGAATAACGCGACCATGCTTCCTAATGATATGGGTGGGGGTGAGCGCGATATGAAAAGTTCTCAGGATATGATGGAAGAAGATCAGGATTCAAACACGACGCTTCGTCGTGGTAAAAAGATTGCGGATTTTTCAGATATCGAATTTCAGATTGAAAAAGTCGTTTTACGAGAATCGGGTTCAAAGATCTTTTTGGTGATTAATGAAAGCAGATTACTTTTTACGGAAAGCGAAAAGGTCGACTTAACCTCCTTTTACACATGGCCAGATGCGACGATTCGCGCCGCCGCTGGAAAGATAAGTCGCGATATTTCCGTGGGCCCAGATCGCTTATGGTTTGTCGGGCAACGTTCCAATAATGCGGCTGCAATTTTTGGCGCCAGTTATGTTCCAGACGAACCGGAGACGAAAACCTTCGGTGATCCCGTTGTTATTTTTGATGCTGGTCCAGGGAAAACCTTTACAGGCGTTGGCTCTTTCCGAAATATTATTGCTGCGGGAATTCGAGGCGAGGGAGGAGAAAGCGATAGGATTGTTTTCGTGCAAGAGAGTACGAAAAATATCACCGTTAAGGTTCCCGGATTTCACTCAAAGAGTACCTTCAGAATGGCCTCCTATGGCGGTGTTTATGCCTACGATAACTCGATTTGGAAAATC